>NZ_JAYGQR010000006.1:0-167775 GCF_035012665.1 Polynucleobacter sp. AP-Nickl1-40-C4 | reverse complement strand
CTCGGCTTGCTTGAGGATGCCCATGATTTGGCTATCGGTAAAACGGGAGGTTTTCATAGAATTTCCTTTAAATCAAACAACTTAGAAATTCTACTTTTAAGTCAGGTTAAGGGGTGGGGGTATTACCCATCCAATAACGCAGTTTCAATTGCGCATTTTGCAAAACGGTTACCTTGAATAGTGGTACGCAACTTATGCATGACCTTAGCAACCTGGTCAGCCTTAATCCCAATAATGAGCGGAGCAAAATAGGTATCAATGTTTATCTTGATACTCTCAGGACTTTCTTCACCGTAGTTCAAGCCACCAATAGTGGTAGCCTCACCCCATCCCTCAATACCGTCATTACAAAGAATGCGCACCAAAACAAGAGCCTGGGCATTCATCGTGGCCACAGATAACTTGTGTGGGCGGATAGTCGGCACATCAACTATTAGGGTTTCTACTGATTTGATCATATCTATTTCGTATAGTTTTTCGATAAATGAACTCTAAACAGGTCTTTTTGACGAGTCCAAGACTGATTTGGTATCCTTTTGATACTTAAAAGGTATACATATGGAATTAAGGCATCTACGCTACTTTGTTGCTGTTGCAGAAGAAAAGAACTTCACTAGAGCTTCTGAAAAACTGTTCATTGCACAGCCGCCCTTGAGCAGGCAGATCCAACAACTCGAAGAAGAGTTGGGCGTAACTTTGTTTGTAAGGAACTCGCGACCCCTCAAACTGACAGACGCGGGCAACTTTTTCTATGAGCATGCCAAGCAGGTTTTAGCTAGAACTGGCGAACTCAAGGCTATGACTCAACGGGTTGGTAATATCAACCGAATTCTGAATGTCGGTTTTGTTGCATCAACGCTCTACGGAAAACTTCCGAAAATTATTCGAAAATATCGAGCCAAATTTAATTCCATTGAATTGCGGATGTATGAAATGACAACAATGGAACAGCTCAAAGCTTTGAAAGATGGAAAGATTGATATTGGCTTTGGACGAGTACGTCATGAAGACGCCAATATCAGACGGATTGTATTGAGGGAGGAAAAACTCATTGCTGCAGTTCCTTATGAGCACCCACTATCAAAATCAAACAAGCCCATCAACTTAAAAGACTTAGCCGATGAAAATCTCATTGTCTTTCCAAAAAATCCCCGTCCTAGTTACGCAGACCAAGTATTAAATGGTTTCAAAGAAAGGGATGTTCATCCCAAAAAGATTATTGAAGTTCGAGAATTACAAATAGCTATTGGCCTTGTTGCTGCAGGCGAAGGTGTATCCATTGTTCCATTTAGCTTGCAGGGCATGAAACGTGATGACGTTGTATATCTAGAATTAAATGAAAAGCATGCCTACTCCCCCATCATCATGAGCACTAGATCAATGGATAAGTCTGAAGAAATTAAGGCAATGCTTGATTTAATTTATTGCATCTATGACGAAGAGGGTATTTCTTATACGCGAGAAGAGTTATAAATTTGCCGCACACTACAACCCCAATATATTTTTGTAGGTAGATTATTTAAAGTATCGCCATTGAAAAATGTGTAGTATTTGACTACACACTTTTTTAGCATGCTCAGCGTTACTTAAAGTAACGCTCAAATGACCAAATCTCACCTTTAGTCTCAAAAGCTGGCTTTTTGTGACGTTTAGGTCCTGTTTAGGTTCTCTGGTTATGAGAGCAGATATCCAAAGAAAACCACTAGGATTTCAAGAGCTTGCGTCACCTGTTTATCGGTGTGTGAGTATTTGTGTGACTAGATTAACAAGATCACAATAAACGCTAGCTCACTCTTTAGCTTCGAAAACCAGGGTATTTTTGGAGCAACCTTCTTGTACTTCGCTACTCCAAACAGTTTGTCAAGTTAACGAGCGCTACCTTAAGTAATGCTCGTTATAACTGTGGAGCGGGTGAAGGGAGTCGAACCCTCGTCTCTAGCTTGGGAAGCTAGGGTAATAGCCGTTATACGACACCCGCAATAGAGACGAGACCTATTCGCTTAATTCAGCAGCAATTGGTTCATGCGCTTTACAAAATTGGCTGGATCATTGAGCTGACCGCCCTCTGCTAATAAAGCCTGATCAAATAAGAGATTGGTCCAATCATCAAAATGCTGATCATCGCTTTTGAGCTTGGATAGCAAAGGATGCTCTGGATTAATCTCCAATATAGGCTTCATATTAGGGGCATTTTGACCAGCAGCTTTTAGCATCCGCAGTAAGTTGCCAGACAGTTCATTCTCATCAGCAATCAAACAGGCCGGAGAATCCGTTAAGCGAAAGGTCACCCGCACATCTTTAGCCTTATCTTCCAAGACTTTTTTCATGCGCTCAACCAAGTCTTTGAATTGCTTCTCAGTTTCCTCATGCTCTTTCTTTTCTTTTTCATCACTTAGACTTCCTAAATCCAAGCCGCCCTTAGCAACAGATGCTAATTGCTTACCATCAAATTCAGTAATGAAGGAAAGCATCCACTCATCAACACGGTCAGATAACAAGAGGACTTCAACGCCTTTCTTGCGGAAAATCTCTAAATGCGGACTGTTTTTAGCTGCGTTGAAAGTTTCACCCGTGACATAGTAAATCTTGTCTTGGCCTTCTTTCATACGCGAAACATATTCAGCCAAAGATACTGTCTGCTCAGCCGAATCAGTATGGGTGCTGGCAAAACGAAGGAGCTTGAGAATACGTTCTTGATTTGCTTGATCTTCGCCAACGCCCTCTTTGAGCACTTGACCAAATTGCGTCCAGAACGTGCGATATTTTTCTTTCTTAGCCTCATCTTCATTATTAGCAAGTTCTTCAAGCATGCTCAGCACTCGCTTGGTAGAGCTTTCGCGAATCACTTTAATGTCACGCGACTCTTGCAAGATTTCGCGGGAGACGTTTAGTGGTAAATCAACTGAATCAATTACGCCCGTGACAAAACGTAAATACATCGGCATAAGCTTTTCAGCATCATCCATAATGAAAATACGTTTGACATACAGCTTGATACCGCCACGCTTATTGCGATCCCACAAATCAAACGGGGCTTTGCTCGGCACATAGAGTAGCTGGGTAAATTCACTCCTACCTTCCACTCGATTTAATGAATAGCACAGCGGGTTTTCATATTCATGCGATAAGTGCTTATAAAACTCGTTGTACTGCTCTTCTGTAATTTCTGACTTATTGCGAGCCCATAACGCGGAAGACTGGTTAATACTTTCTAACTCATCCTTTATAACCTGCTCTTTTTTATCAGCATCCCACTCCTCTTTACGCATCTGAATAGGCAATGAAATATGGTCTGAGTACTTGCGAATAATCGATTTAAGCTGATAGCTATTGAGGAAATCATCTTCTCCCTCACGTAAATGTAAGGTGATAGAGGTGCCACGCTGGGGTCGATCAATTTGCTCAATCGTAAATTCGCCAGAGCCATCTGATTCCCAACGCACACCATCAGAAGCAGGCAAGCCTGCACGACGAGTCTCAACGGTAATGCGATCAGCAACAATAAAGCCAGAGTAAAAGCCTACGCCGAACTGGCCAATGAGGGCTGCATCTTTTTGCTGATCGCCAGAGAGCTTAGTAAAGAACTCCTTAGTCCCAGAACGAGCAATTGTCCCCAGGTTATTGATCACTTCTTCCCGGCTCATACCAATTCCATTATCTGAAATAGTCACCGTTCTAGCAGCTTTATCAAATTCGACTTTGATTTTTAGCTCTGGGTCATCACCATACCAATCAGGGTGGGCAATACCTTCAAAACGCAATTTATCAGCAGCATCAGAAGCGTTTGAGATGAGCTCACGTAGGAAAATCTCCTTATTGGAATACAAGGAGTGAATCATCAGCTGCAAAAGCTGCTTTACTTCCGCCTGAAAGCCTAGAGTTTCTTTAGTAGCAACAGTCATTTCAATTTCCTATAGAAAAGATCAATTCTCATTACTTGGGGATAGTTTTGGGTATTTCAAGGCCTATAAACCGCCATGAAAAGGAGCTACTCGAACGAGGAAGACTCCTCATCACAAGAGTCTTCCGCAAGAATCTCATTACGACTCCTTTTTTGAAGGTATTCCAAAATCAAGCGCTTGAGCTTAGGCCTAGTAATGAGCTCCTGGTTATTTTCCTGAAGCTCTAAATGGTCATTTTCGAGCATTTTGCTTTCTCCACGTAATCAGTTAGCTATTAAATTACCTAAAAGTGACAAAAGAAAAATATCCCCAATTTCAATGGAGAATTTTAAGTTCTTTGACTTATACATATGGGCAAAAAAAATGAAATTCAAGCCCCTTGAAATTCAAAAAATCCATCCTTAAATAGAGCTTAACTAGATGCCTTAGGGGTCTAGGAAATTGTGAACTTGCTTAAATTTAAGGAGAAAACGATGTCTTATCCATTTGGTAGAAATGTATTGCTAAGCTCTGTAGGTTTTGATCGCCTCATTGATGCGATGGAAGAAATGAGCTCTGGAGAGAGCCTCAGCAAGGCCCAAAGCTACCCCCCATACAACATCATCAAAAAGAATGAGCGCGACTACGCTATTGAAATCGCAGTGGCAGGCTTCAAAAATGATGAGATTGATATTACGGCTGAAGGTAACAAGTTAACCGTTATCGGTAAGGTTAAAGCAGAGCAGACTGGCGAATACCTCCATAAGGGAATTGCCAATCGGGACTTTAGTCATGACTTTACCTTGGCGGAAACTGTGATTGTGCGCTCTGCTGATGTCGAAAATGGTTTGCTGATCATCAAGCTAGAGAATGTCATTCCTGAGGAGAAGTTACCCCGCAAGATTTTGATTGGTGGTAACTCTAAGCTGGTGATTGAGGAAGTCAAGGAAGCGGCTTAATGAAAATTAGCTAGCTCAGATCCATCTGGGCTAGCTAAATGCTCAAACATTAGCTTTATGTGGATACGTATTAATCAGGGGATCATCGCCAAGAAACGACCTGCGGAGGGTATTGAGGTGGAATTTACTCCGTTAGTAGCAAATGATTACCTTTCGCGCAAGCTTGAATCTGGCTACATTGAAATAACCAAAGCCAATGGTGAACCAGCTTTTTTGTCAGAGGAGAAATTCTCTGAGTTACAGAAGACAGATGAATTAGTCATCATTGAAAAATGAACGTCTTAGGAGAAAATAAATGAAGCAAGTAAGCCCTATAAAACTCAGATACACACTCTCTGATTGTGTACAGTCTCTCAAAAAAGCGAATGTTGGAAAGTTTCCAAAACACAGCGTATCTGATTGCATTAACTCCATTAAGCAAATGAAGAATGAGAAATAACAAAATCTATCTTCTAAGCCTTGCCATTTTCACTTTTCTAATGGGATTCTTAATAACTTATTGGGATGGCTCACAACCCCTCACAAACGAAATAGGATGGGTTTTGAAGGAATTACCAGAGGTGAAATCTGTAGAGTATTTGGAGACCTTAAAGAAAATCTAAGGGGCACAACAATCTACTTTCAGTTTGTTGCTCCAAACCAGAGTCATGAATCTATTGGGGTTTAGTAGTGTTATGTGCTACACACCGACTACACAGAAAGAAAAAACGACTTAGGAATTTCTCCCTAAGTCGTTGTGTACGACTCGACACATAGTTAACACTTTATACCGGACACATACTTTACAGTTTTTGGCATAGGAGGGACCTTACTATGCCGTGGAATGAAAGTACGAAGATGGATGAAAAGCTCAAGTTTGTATCTCGTTACCTTGATGGCGAGAAGATTGCTACCCTTTGCCAGGAGTTTGGAATCTCCAGAGTCACTGGCCATAAAATCATTGATCGCTATAAAGACAGTGGTTTAGAAGCCTTTACGGATCGATCAAGAAGGCCCTTTAGGCAAGCCAATCGGCTGCCCTTCCAGGTCGAGCAACTGATCGTGAACCTCAAAAAGGAGTTCCCGACCTGGGGCGCTCCTAAATTGCGCGACAGATTGCACACCCACTACCCGGAGTTAGCATTGCCCGCCAAAAGCACGGTGCATGCCGTTCTCGATCGCCATGGCTTAGTCAAAAAGAAACGCAGACGCCACCACCCCAAGCTCACGGGGACCAACTTATCGGATCTCAAAGAACCGAATGCTCTATGGTGCGTGGACTACAAAGGGGAGTTTATGCTGGGTAATAAGCAGTACTGTTACCCCTTAACCGTGACGGACTATGCCTCTCGCTTCCTCATTTGCTGTGAAGGCCTAGAGAGTACTCGCGAAGCGCAGGCTTTTACGGTCTTTGAGCAACTCTTCAAAGAGTATGGGCTGCCAGGCTCCATCCGCTCAGACAACGGTGTGCCGTTTGCCTGCGCTAATGCGCTCTATGGTTTAAGTAGTCTATCGGTGTGGTGGCTTCGTTTAGGCATTGGTATTGAGCGCATCAAGCCAGGCAATCCCCAGCAAAATGGTCGGCATGAACGCATGCATTTAACGCTCAAGCAAGCGACGACTAAACCCCCTGCCAAAACACTTTTGCAACAGCAAGATAAGTTTGAAGACTTTATCTATGAGTACAACTATGAGCGGCCCCATCAAGCCCTGGAGATGAAAAAACCGGCACAGCTCTATGTTCCTTCGACCCGAAAATATGAAGGGCTACCCGATGTGAGTTATCCCTTCCACGATAAGACAGTGACCGTGACTAACTGCGGACGCATCTGCCTTGATGGTAAGAAGATTCACTTTAGTACGGTGTTCGCTGGTCATGACGTAGGCTTACGGCAGGTCGAAGACGACGTGTGGTTAGTGAGCTTTATGGATTACGATATGGCTTACTTTGATATGGAGTCTTCTCGGGTACAAGCCTTAGAAAACCCATTTGGTCCCAAAGTATTGGGGATGTGATTGGTAAAGGTGTAAACCATGTGGTCGGTACCGGACGTAAAGCATCTGTCCGGTACGTACCTTGATTTCATTGGTGGGCCCACCAGGACTTGAACCTGGGACCAAAGGATTCCGGTTTGTGTAGCTTTCACTACTCCCTGGACTATGCCTTCATCATATCGATTGCTCGACTTAGATGGGTGCCGTCTAGTCTCTACACGTTCAAAGTATTTCTACTAAGCTTCGCTCGGCGTTAGCTTGTGCAGCTTTTGGCTGCATTTAGCTTTCTCCGAATTTGACACCATTCACACAGCGACTTTCATCATCTGGTGCACAACTTTCGCTATGAGAGCAGACATCCAAAGAAAACCACTAGGATTTCAAGAGGTTACAGGGTAATCATCCCAATAAGCTTGGTCTCTATATTATGAAAAATATTTTTCCAGTTGGAGTAATGAGCACTCCGCACTCACATGATCAAGATCGTTGGGTTATGGTGATTAAGGAAACTTGGTATTCCGGAACGGATGCTAGTTTAGATCCTAAGAACACTATTGTGATACCAGAAGGAAGCATCATGTTTCATCCGGCCAACGCAGTCCACTTTGATGGCTCTTTAAAGGAGCCCGTTGAAGTGCAAATCATCGGTATGGGCCTGTGAAGACAGCTTATGTTTATCCGAGTGAAGGTAAGTATGGGAATCCCACAAATTAAATTAAGTTAGATTTCTTGGCTGATGCTTGCTTGCTGCCGCTCCTGCATCAGGCTTGAGTTTTAAATATCCCCAAAGTGAGATTAGGATAAGTGCTCCAACTGTAATGAAGGTGATCCGAAAATCCATTGCTGAAGGGCTATTAATATCCCCATCTCTTAGCATGACGGTAATATGAATAATGGCTGCGCCCAATCCAACACCGACGCCTTGGGCAAGCTGCCCAATTGTGCTAAAGAGTGTATTTGCGCCACTCATTTTTTCTGGCGGTATATCTACAAATGCCAAGGTCTGTATGCAAGTAAATTGCATCGAACGACTGACTCCATAGATAAACATGGCCAAGATAATGCCGACAACGCCCGTATCAGGAGAGAGCATGCCGCAAATCATGGCAGCGATAGCGGCAATAAAGCCATTGACAAGCATAATATTGCGAAAACCAAAGCGCTTTAACAGCATAGGGGTTAAAGGTTTTAGGCCAATATTTCCTAGCATTGCCGCTAAAAATAATAGACCAGACATAAAGGCACTATAGCCAAACGCAATTTGAAACATCAATGGCGCCAAGAATGGGGTTGCGCCAATTAATACTCTTGTGAAAGACCCTGAAAAGAATGTAATGCTAAAGGTGGGTACTTTTAGAACTGAAAAATCTAATAATGGATGAGGGTGCTTTTTTGCATGAAACCAAGTTGCAATCCCGCAGGCTATTCCCAGGGCGCTATAGCCAAGGGCTGACTTGCTAAAACCTTCGCTACCAATTAATTCAACGCCAATGATTGTGAAGGCAAGTGCGCCACCAATAATGATAAAGCCAATGAAATCTAAAGGGCGTTGTTCAAGTTGGTGATCATTTGAAACATATTTTCTTATAAGTCCAATCCCTAGTAATCCTAAAGGTACATTAAGAATAAAGATCCAGTGCCATGAAAAGTAAGTAGTCAAGAATCCACCCAGTGGCGGTCCAATTACAGGCGCAACCAATCCAGGCCAGGTTATTAAAGCGATTGTTTTAACTAATTCAGACTTTGAAGTTGTTCTTAGAACAATGAGTCGCCCCACGGGGACCATCATTGCTCCACCAATGCCTTGAAGAATGCGGGCGAGCATAAATTGATTTACTGTTTGGCTAAGAGCACAGAGAACCGAGGCAAAGGTAAATATGCCAACAGCAGAGCCAAATACAGTTTGAGCTCCTAAGCGGTCAGAGAGCCACCCGCTAATCGGAATAAAGACCGCTAGGGTAATTAAGTAGGCAGTAATGCCGACGCTCATATCGACAGCATTTACACCTAATGTTTGAGCCATCTGAGGTAGCGCGGTAGTGATCACTGTGCCATCTAGGTTTTCCATAAAGAAGGCTGTAGCCACTATTAGTGGAACAAGGTTGGAGGTCTTAATGGATATGCTCATCTAACTTTTGTAGATCTATTAGTTGCATGAATCATAAAAACCGAAAAAGACCTCCTCGATATTCGAGAAAAATCTACCTCTGAGCTCAGTCAACCTCTGGGGGGGGGGATTACACCTTGTTATCTATCAATTAGTTAGTGCTCTGCCCTACTGGTGCAGCCGGGGCGCCCCAGGATCCACCAAGAGCCTTAATTAATCCGACTGTAGAGGTAAATTGACTTCCTTTGATTTGGGCCTGAACGCGAATACCCGTTAATTGGTTTTGCTGAACTAAAGCCAATGCGAGCGCTGTATCCAATCCCGCCTGATAACGGATATAGGAGAGTTCATAAGCACGATTTAAATTAGCCAACGACTTATCTTCATTCACTCTAGCTAAATTCAGTTGCTGCACATTCCCCAAGGCATCCTGGACATCCTGAATACCACTTAAAACGGTTTGCCTGTAATTGGCCAATGAAAGCGCATAGCCCGCACTTGCGTAATCTACACCCGAGCTAATTCTTCCACCATCAAATAAAGTTTGCGCCGCCTGTACACCAAAGGACCAAATCATGGAAGGTACCGCAAATAAGCTAGGAATACTATTTGACTGATAACCAATATAGGTTGGGGACAAAGTCAGCATAGGGAAATACGCAGACTTGGCAACGCCAATTTGCGCATTTGCTGCAGCCATCGCCCTTTCAGCTGAAGCAATATCCGGGCGCCGCTCCAATAAGGCGCTTGGCACCGTTACAGGGATGACTGGCAAAGTATCGGGCAACTTTCCACTGGGCAAATGAAATCCAGCCGCAGGAATGCCGGCCAAAGTGGCTACTAAATTCTCTAACTCATTACGCTGCGCACGAAGTTGCTCTATTTGCGCCTTTGTCGACTCGGTCAAAGCAGCCTGTTGAACCATATCTACTTCGCTTGATGCACCAAGATCATGTCGCTTGGTAATTAAAGTTAAGACCTTCTCCTGCAAACCAATCGAATCTTTTAGTGCACGAATTTCTTCGTCGGCCTGCCTTAATCTAAAGTAGGCCTGCGCTAATTGACCTGTTAGGATTAACTGGGTATTTTCTTTATCAGCCTGCGCTTGCTGAACGGTATCCTGCGCTGCCTCAACGCTTCGACGAATTTGCCCAATCCAGTCAAACTCATAACTAGCAGATACATAAGGACTGAAGTTATTCTGAATAGTGGTGGCGTTTGGAACTTTGTAATTAGTTAGCGGACGATTTGCTGAAACCCTTTGATTGTCTGCTACTGCCCCAGCCTGTACAGTTGGCATAAATGCAGCAAATTGAATACCATACTGCGCTTTTGCTTGATCCAGTTTTGCTATAGACGCTTGCAAGGTTTGGTTATTTGCTAGGCACTTTGCCTCAAGCTCATTAAGCTCCTTATCACCAAAAATAGTCCACCAATCCTTCTTGGGAATGGCGTCTTTAGGATTGCCGGGCGCCCATACAATCCCATCGGCATCCTTGGTCGTTTTCCAGGTATCAGGCAAATCAACGGTGGGCCTGACATAGTCGGGACCAATAGGAGAGCAAGCCGTTATCACCAGCGAAAGTGCGCAGAGATATAAACGACTGTATTTCATTTCTTATCCTGAGGAGCTGGTTTGGCAGCCTCTGCTGGTTTTGGAGGCGCGGCAATCACTACCTTCTGACCATTTGCAATTGAGTCCATTGGATTGACAATCACCTGATCGGCGGGATCAAGACCCCCAACAATTTGTACAGAGCGGCCATAATCAATTCCAAGCGCTACCGTCTTTCTAAGCACTTGACCATTCTGTACTACCGCAACTTGAGTGCCCTGAGAGCCAAACATGAGGGTGTTGGTTGGCAATATCAGACGACCTTGATTATCTAAGGGCAAGGATGCCTGCACAAAGACGCCGGGCAATAAAAAGGTTTGCCCATCCGGAATCTCAATATCTACCTGTAGAGTCCGGGTAGCGACATCGATTGCGCCAGCAGTTCGGACAATTTTTCCTTTCACCACTTTATCTGGCGCCTCTGGTTTGTAGACCGAAACCTCCTGCCCAATCGTAATCGACTCTGAGCGCGCTTGTGGAACATACACATATAAATGTAAGTTTTTGGTTTGCGATACTCCAAATAAAGCTTGGGGGCTACCACCGTTACCAGGGTTCACCAAGTCACCCACATTGACGTTACGGCGAGAGACAATGCCATCAAATGGAGCGACGATCTTGCCAAACTTCAATAGCTCTTTTGTTCTTTGCAGAGTAGCTCGTGACTGTTTATAGGCTGCACTCTTCTCATCCAATTCCTGTTGAGAAACCGCATCTTCTTTACGCAATAAAGTCCAGCGCTCAAAAGCTACTTTTGCTAGATTAAAAGCGGCGTTAGCTTCATCAACCTGTTTATTTACCTCTGGAGTCTCTAGAATCGCCAAGACATCGCCCTGTTTTACAGGTGCGCCGATATCTTTAAACCATTCTTTTACATAACCTGGAGTGCGGGCGTAAATCAAGGTTTCGTTGTAACTCTCCACCGTACTTGGCAAGGTTAAATGCGCGTCTGCAGTACCACCATTAGCCTGAACGACAATCACATTCATGACATTATTTTGAGCAGCACGCTCTTCCAATGTGCTGTTATTCATCAAACGCAAAATCACAATACGAATGACGCCAAGCAATAAAATAATTGCAATCGCAATCAGAATATTGCGGGCTAAACGCAGTATACGTTTACGCTTAGCGAGATCATGTTCGGGGCCATGAAGATCCGAAGTGGGTAAACCTCGGTTGGCGTGGCGTTCGTCGGTCATGTTGCGGTATTCCTTTCTTCCTTACGCAATGCAATCTGTCGGTGGAGCGATCCAAAGAGCACTGGTACAAATAATACGGTTGAAACTGTTGCGAATAAAAGACCGCCAATAACAGCTCGGCCTAAAGGTGCATTCTGCTCAGAGCCCTCTCCAAAGCCAATGGCCATCGGAATCATACCGATGATCATCGCTAAAGCCGTCATCAATACAGGGCGCAAACGGGTGGAACCCGCTTCCAGGGCTGCAGATAAGGCTGGCAAGCCTTCTTGCATGCGCTGACGTGCAAATGACACCACCAAAATACTATTGGCAGTAGCCACTCCCATCGTCATAATCGCTCCCGTTAAGGCTGGCACACTTAAATTAGTGCCAGTGAGCAGCAGCATCCATGCAATTCCTGCTAGCGCTGCAGGGAGCGCGGTAATGATGATGAAGGGATCCAGCCAAGACTGGAAATTGACTACGATGAGCAGGTAAACCAGAACCATCGCACCCAAAATACCAAAGCCTAAGCCCATATAAGAAGAACGCATGGTGGTAATCTGACCACGCAAAACCACTCTCGTGCCCGGGGGCAAATCTGCTTTAGCCCCATCAATCACATCCTGCACCGCATTGGCCACTGAACCCAAATCTTTACCACGTACGTTTGCATAAATATTAATTACCGGCTGAATATCAAAACGATCCACTACCGCAAATTCAGTACCTGGTGTGAGATCAACCAAATTTCCCAAAATTTGATTAGGAGCCTTTGCGCCAGTACCGTTCATATTCGCAGGAGAATTAGTAGATCCTCCAATGGGTAGACCCAATAAATCATCTACTGAACTGATCCTGTATTGAGGTGCCTGCACATTAACGCTATAAACAATGTCATTGCCAGGGTTCAACCAAAACGCAGGGGCAGTTACTACGTTTCCAGATAGTGGCAACAAGATGTTCTGCGCAACATCTACTGGGTTTAATCCCATACCCTGAATCTTTGCCCGATTCATATTGAGCTTCAGCGTTGGATTATTCAAGCGCTCTTGAATATGCACATCTGCGGCGCCAGGAATACTGGTAATCTGACTCAGTAATGTGCTGGCATATTTTTCACTTGCTTCATAGTTCTTGCCGAGCACCTGCACGTCAATAGAAGCCGGTATGCCGAAATTCAGAATCTGTGTAACTACGTCAGCCGGCTGAACATAAAACTCCACACCTGGAAAGTCCTTACGCAGACGCGGCAACAACTGCTCAACATAATAGTTACTCGGCTTGTGGTCCTCAGTCAAAGAAATGAGAATATCGGCATCGATCGTACCGATGGTTCCCGAATTACTATAGGACAAGTTAATGCCGCTATATGGTAGGCCGATGTTATCAAGAATGGCGCCCATTTGATCTTCTGGGATTACCTCACGAACTACACCCTCGACTTGATTGACTATTTGGGCCGTTGTTTCAATCCGCGTTCCGGTAGGCGCACGTACATGCAACTTAATTTGACCCGTATCAATCTGAGGGAACAGGTCTCGTCCTAAGAATAAGAAAATTCCACAAGAAAGAATGCAAAAGGTCAAAAAACCCTGCATAAATTGCTTGCGATGCGTTAATAAAAAGCTCAGAAGCAAGACATAACCAGCCCGAAAGCTTTCAAAATGCTCATTAAAACGACTGTGTACATGATGAATCCATGCAGTCACTTTATTGGTACTTTCCTGATGCCCCATCATCATCAAAGCCAATGTAGGAACCAAAGTGCGCGAAAGGATATAAGAGGCCAGCATGGCAAAAACCACAGCCTCAGCCAAGGGTACAAACAAGTAACGTGCCACACCACCCAAAAAGAACATAGGCACGAACACAATACAAATACACAAGGTAGATACGAATGCAGGAATTGCTATCTCGCCAGCGCCATCCAAAATTGCGTTATAGAGATCGGTACCCATGTGCAGGTGACGCTCAATGTTTTCGATGGTTACCGTTGCATCATCGACCAAGATACCCACCGCAAGAGCTAAACCACCCAGGGTCATGATATTGATGGTTTCCCCAATCGCGTGTAACACCAGAATCGACGAGAAAATCGACAAGGGAATGGAGATTGCAATAATGGTGGTTATCCGCCAGTTACCTAAAAACAGCAAAAGCATTAAAGCCGTTAAGAGCGCCGCAATTAATGCCTCATGAATAACACCATTGACTGCAGCCTTCACGAAGATGGATTGATCACTTAAGAAGTTAGTTTCAATACCCTTGGGTGCAAGCGCCATCACGCTAGGCAGCTTCTCTTTGATACCGGCCACAACATCTAAAGTAGATGCGCCTCCGTTTTTAAGCACAGAGAGCAATACCCCACGTGAGCCATTTTGATGAACGATATTAGTTTGAGGGTTAAATCCATCGCGTACGTGAGCAACATCACCCAAGAAGGTAGTCGCACCATTGGTTGTCTTCACCGGGATGGCATTTAATCCTTCAATGGAATTAGGCGAACCATTGAGGGCTACGGTGTATTCAGTTTCACCAATCTTTGCGGTTCCTGAAGGCAAGATCAAGTTCTGCGCATTGACCGCATTAATGATGTCGGTTGAAGAAAGACCCTTTGCCAACAAAGCGCTTGGATCCAAGTCCACAGAAACTACCCTAATTTTTCCACCATATGGGTAGGGAATGGCAGCCCCTGGAATGGTTACCAATGGTGGTCGAATAATATTTGTAGCGCTATCAAACAATTCCTGGTCGGATAGCGTCTTACTGGATAAACCAATCTGAATCACCGGAACGCTGGAAGCGGTATATTTAATAATCAGGGGCGACAAGGTACCCGGCGGGAAATTCTTAAGAAGAGCCTGGGAAACTGCAACGACCTGTGCAATCGCCATCTCAATATTCACATTGGGCTGAAAGTAGATCTTCACAATGCCGATACCAGGCAATGTTTGCGACTCAATCCGCTCAATATCATTAACAGTGGTTGTTAAGCTTCTTTCATCGGTCTGAATGATCCGAGAAGCCATCTCTTGGGCTGATAGACCGTTATAGGTCCAGATAACACTAATGACTGGAATGTTGATGTCCGGCAATACATCTACTGGCGTGCGCATAATTGCCAAAGGAGTGGCAAAAAGGATAACAATGGCCATCACAATAAAGGTATACGGTCGTGTGAGCGCTAAACGAACAATCCACATTTAACACGCACTCCTAGTATTTGTATTTTTCATCTCTTTTTTATTCTTTTACTCAATTAGATTGACTCAGCAGCGTTATATATCTGCTCCAGAAATTTGACTATCAAATTAAGGTCTTTCTTATTCACTTTCGATAAAAGAGCGGCCCGAAAACGATCTGCTTCGATTTGAATCTTTTTATAGAGAGCAGCGCCACTCTTGGTCAGTAAAACAAACTTCACCCTTTTATCAACAGTAGATGGTTGACGTGATACTAAGCCATGCCGAACCAATCTATCGATCAATGGAACCATACTAGGAGGCTCGACACCCACTCGCTTCGCTAATTCAATTTGTGAGAGCGGCTCATCGGAGCGCGCAATAAATGCAATTGTCATCCACCCGGTTTGCCCCACACCCAAATCCTTCAGACAACGATCGAGAGCCTGTTTGTAAGCGCGAGCGGCATTATGAAGCATGACAGAAAATTGCTCTTCTATAGTAGTCATGGGAAATCGTCCATATTCGTTAGAATTCTATCTAATTGAAGATACTAATACCAAATTAGTCTTTTTGCTTGCGGCTCATTTTTTAATACCCAACTACACTTACCATCATCTAAAAAACTAAAAGGAAATGAATCATGAGCCTGATTGAGAAATTAAAATGGCGTTACGCAACAAAAAGATGGATCCAAGCAAGACGGTGCCTGAGGAGCAGGTGGGGCAAATTCTGGAGGCAATCCGCCTTACCGCAAGTTCCAGCAGTTTGCAGCCCTATCTAGTGCTGGTAATAACCAATCAGGGGGTTAAGGAGCAGATCAAACCAATGGCCTGGGGCCAGTCACAAATTACGGATTGCTCCCATTTACTGGTTTTTGCAGCCTGGGATAACCCATCGCGATATGAGCCCTAAAACTAGATACTTTGGACTAGATATACCAAAGGCAGATTTAATTTGGCAAGACCCCGTTCCAGCAGGCACCAAAGAATCCGATATTGAAACTATAAAAGCCAAGATCAAAGTCTATGACCTCTCGATTGGCGATATGGTTACAACTGCGTGGGATAGTGCACGCATCTATCGAGAGTCCGATAAACGCGGTGGTGCGAATGGTGCACGTATCCGCCTATCCACTTGTTATCCACCGTATAGCGACATTGCCATACGGCGCTATGCTCGCGCTGCTAGAGGGTTGGCTTACTGAAGCAATTGCACACATGACCAAAGGAAGGCGATGATAAAACTTAATCAAACACAACTAAGGAAAGATTTAGAGCAAAAGATTGGTCAAAATAAAGATTTAGATAGTCATCAAGAAAATTTAGACGAACTAAAAAATCATTCCATAACCATCATCAGAAAATCCGATCTAAGTGATGATTTTAATTGTGTAATGTACGCACTAGATTTTCGATTAAAAGATCCAACCTCTCCTTTTGGAAGGTGCGATGCAAATACAAAATTTCTAAACTTTCTCATTGGAAAGGGCTACATCAAAGAGCTGGATCCACAAACAGATCCACTAAATGACTATGCAATCTATTATCAGGATGATGATATTCAACATATTGGCTTAGTATCTAATGATAGTTTTATCGAGTCAAAATGGGGAGCAGGTCATTTATTTAGACACCCCTTCAATCAAGTGCCGAGTAGCTATGGAAATCTTTTACGATATTTCCATTCAATTAATAGTGATATAGCAATAGATTATTTAATTGAGTTTTATTCAAATTTTCGCTGAGTAACCGTTACTTTAAGCAACACTCAAAAGACAAAACCCCAGCTATCTCTAACTGGGGTTTTGTCTTTTCTGGTGGGCCCACCAGGACTTGAACCTGGGACCAAAGGATTCCGGTTTGTGTAATTTTCATTACTCCCTGGACTATGCCTTCATCATATCGATTGCTCGACTTAGATGGGTGCCGTCTAGTCTCTACACCTTCAACAGCACTTTCATACTGAAGCTTGGCTCGGCGTTAGCGTATCTATTACTAGACTTAGCTTTCTCCGAATTTGACACCATTCACACAGCGACTTTCATCATCTGGTGCACAACTTTCGCTATGAGTCCTCTGCTCTAACCAACTGAGCTATAGGCCCTAAAACTGTTTTTACTACACACCTTTTAAGGGGTGCTTTACTTCTTAAAACCACATAAAAACCGCATTTACTACACACCATGAAAAATGCCTTGGTGTGTAAGCGGTGTGTAGTGAATTTATACCGCCTAATTCACCACTAACCTCTTGAATCTATTGAGGTCTTTGTTACAAGACCCCTAGGGCTTCTTTCTTATGAGTCCTCTGCTCTAACCAACTGAGCTATGGGCCCTAACCACTCATTGTAATTGAAGGGGCTCTTCAAATGATTGATTGGTATGCACTTGCTGAAATGTTGGTTTTTATTTAGATATACATTATTATATGTATATCTAAAGGAGATGAAAATCATGGTCGTATCAAAATGGGGGAACAGCCTTGCCATTCGTCTACCAGCTCAAGTGGTCGAATTTTTAGAGCTAAAAGAAGGGGATGACATTGAGGTCCATGTTGCGGATAAAAAGCATTTCCAAGTTAAGAAGAAACCTTCCCTGCAGGATAGGCTTCAAAGTTTGAGAAAATTTCGTGGTCGCATGCCCGCTGATTTTCACTTTGATAGATCTGAATTGAATGAACGCTAAGAAGATATTTTTTGATACCAATACCCTACTTTATTTACTATCATCAGATACCAAAAAAGCAGACTGGGTTACTAAAAATTTACAGCAATCGAACGTAATAAGCGTTCAAGTGCTTAATGAATTTACTTCTGCTAGCATTAGAAAAATAAAAATATCTAATAGTGAGCTGGATGAATTCTTAGATTTATTTACGTCTACATTCAACGTAAGATCGCTTGATATAGATACTTTTGAAACTGGATTGATGGTGTCCAGGCGATATGGATACCATCACTATGATTCAATGATTATTGCTGCGGCTTTGCAAGCAGGATGCGAAAAACTGTACTCAGAAGATATGCAGCACCGGCAAGTAATTGATAAGAGACTGCAGATCGTGAATCCTTTTTTATAAAGGACTCACGATATCGAAGTGCTAGACAATCAATCTTCCTCGAGGAAGGTCTTGAGTTTGTCGCTACGGCTTGGATGACGCATTTTTCTCAGGGCCTTAGCTTCGATCTGACGAATACGCTCACGTGTAACGTCAAACTGCTTACCTACCTCTTCGAGAGTGTGATCAGTGCTCATCTCAACACCAAAGCGCATACGCAATACTTTTGCTTCACGTGGTGTTAATGAATCGAGAACATCTTTCACCACATCACGCATAGAGTCATGCAATGCTGCTTCGGCTGGAGCCAATGTATTACCATCTTCAATAAAGTCGCCCAAATGAGAATCTTCATCGTCACCAATTGGTGTCTCCATGGAGATAGGCTCTTTAGCAATCTTCATGATCTTGCGGATCTTATCTTCAGGAATCTCCATCTTCAGCGCCAAGGTTGCAGCATCTGGCTCATGGCCAGTTTCTTGCAAGATCTGACGGCTGATACGGTTCATCTTGTTGATTGTCTCAATCATGTGAACAGGGATACGGATCGTACGGGCCTGGTCAGCAATCGAACGAGTAATCGCCTGACGAATCCACCATGTTGCATAGGTAGAGAACTTATAGCCACGACGGTATTCAAACTTATCTACCGCTTTCATCAAGCCGATGTTGCCTTCTTGAATCAAGTCCAAGAACTGCAAGCCGCGGTTGGTGTATTTCTTAGCAATGGAGATTACCAAACGTAAGTTGGCTACCGTCATCTCACGTTTCGCTTCACGGGCACGCTTCTCGCCAGCGATCATCTGCTTGTTTACTTCTTTTAATTCTGGAAGTGGAATAACAACATTCTTCTGAATATCAATCAACTTCTGTTGAAGCTCTTGAATTGCAGGGACGTTACGTTGCAAGAGTGCGCTGTAAGGCTTGTTCTCTTTAAGCAACTTCTCAGTCCAAGTCAAATTCATAGACATCTTAGGGAAGTCTTTTAATACTTCACCACGATTAACACCTACTTTGTCTACCAATAAACTCACGATGCCACGCTCCAGCTTCCATACTTGGTCTACTTGTGAGCGCATGGTGTCGCATAACTTCTCAACACTCTTCGCTGTCAAACGGAAGCCAAGTAATTCAGCACGAATCGCATCTTGTGCCTTGATGTAGGCTGGACAGTTATAGCCCTCTTTATCAAACGCACGGCGCATCTTGTCAGCCTGTGTACGAACGATTGCAAACTTCTCTAAAGAAATCTGCTTTAACTCTTCCAATTGCTTGGCGTTAGCCGTTGCAGCGCCACCGCCGCCACCGTCGCCTTCGTCTTCACCGCCGTCATCTTCGCCCTCTTCAGCATCCGGATCAACTTCTGGCTCTTCAGGTCCAAGCTTAATATCTTCTGCGTTAGGATCAACTAGACCATCAACAAACTGGTCAATCTCCATCTCACCACTGGCGATCTTGTCAACGTTGCTCAGAATCTCCGCAATCGTTACGGGGCAAGCAGCCAAAGCCATCACCATATCTTTGAGGCCGGCTTCAATCTTCTTCGCAATAACGATCTCGCCTTCGCGAGTCAGCAAATCCACTGTACCCATCTCACGCATATACATGCGTACTGGATCGGTAGTGCGTCCGAATTCTGAATCAACTGTAGATAAAGCAGCTTCAGCTTTTTCTTCAGCCTCTTCTTCGGAAGCGGCAGCTTCTGTGTTGTCAGACAGGATTAAAGTTTCAGCATCGGGTGCTTGTTCATAAACAGTAATACCGATGTCGTTGAGCAAGCTGATCAAAGTCTCTAATGCGTCTGCATCAGACAACTCGTCAGACATCACGTCATTCATCTCGCCATGGGTTAAATAGCCCTTGGACATACCCATTTTGATCAAAGTCTTCAAACGAGCACGACGTAACTCTTGCTGCTCTTCAGTACCCAACTGCTGCGCTGCGAATTCTTTTAAGAGCGCCTTCTCTTTAGCTTTACGCTCACGCGCTTTTTGACGATCAGTTAAAACTGGCTCCGCATTTTCTGCAGAAGCATCCGCCTTGGCTTTACGGCCACGCTTCTTCTCTTCCTCAACTGCCGGCACCTCAACTTCAGCAACTGTGGCTTTTTTAACTTTGGTTTCTTTTGCTTCTTTTACCTCTTTAACTTCCTTCGCCGCTTTAACTGGTTCAGGTTTAGATACGGGCGCAGCTTTCCCTTTTTTTACTGGCTCAACTTTGACTTCTGCTTTTGCTGCCTTCACAGGAGCTTTAGCAACTGGCTTTGCTGGCGCTTTTGCTGCTGGCTTTGCTGCGGCTTTTACCGGTTTAGCTGGAGCTTTCGCTGGCGCTTTTGGGGCTGGCTTCGCAGCAGCCTTTACTGGCTTGGCAGGTGCTTTAGCTTTTGGAACTGGCTTTGCTGCAACCTTTGCTTTTGGCGCTGGTTTAGCCGAGGCTTTTGCTTTTGGGGCCGGCTTAGCTGGCGCCTTTGCTTTAGAAACTGGTTTTGCTGCAGCCTTTACTGGCTTAGCTGGGGTTTTTGCTTTGGCCGCTGGTTTTGCAGCGGCTTTTACTGGTTTAGCTGGAGCTTTCGCTTTTGGAGCTGGTTTTTTGGTCTTGGTATTCGGCATTTATTAGCACTTACTCACATTACTGTTATTGATATCGACTGATGAAACACAGCCCCGTAGTAACTCACTTACTCACTTACCCCAAATTTCATCAAAATAAAGCGCAAGTGGCTGAATTAAATCGGTTTTTTCTTGGGAACAGAGGATTATAGTCGATTGCGACTTTTTTACCTCCGTAACACTTAAAAATATGGGGTAATTTCGGGGGATTTCTAGGGGTGTTTCAGTAAATTCTTAGGAGAATTTCAGCTTTTCGCCCAATTCCCGATAACGGGCTTTGTCTTGCTCAGAAGCAATGCTTCCAGAGATCTTTTGGGCGATTTCAGTCATTTCCTGCTTGAGATGGGTTAATTCCAGCTTTTTGAATGCCCCCTCAAGATCAGCAGCTGCACCCTCTAACTCCAAATCAGAGCCCATTACTCGATTTCTCAGGACCTCATACAGAGGAGCCAACTCACTACGAGAGAGTTGATCTTGGAACATCGCAAATGCGCCGGCACCTGCGATCGCTGGTTTATTACCCTCGCCTGGAATCAACTCAACCAAGTCACACTGTGACAAAAGATCTTTCATTAAAGCGTGGGCTTTTTCAGATCTCTGCTCTGCCGCCTTCAATGCTAGTGCGCGCTTATTTTCATCCAATGCTTTTCCTAAATGCGGAAACTGGATAATCACTCGCAGCATTTGCTCGGCTAAATCCGTTGGTGCTTTGGGTGGCTCGATATTTTGAGTAGCAACTCTTTTTGCAGAACCTTTGGATGCTTGCCAAGGCGCGCCTTGACGATTGCTATTATTAGGAAAATTATTTTGGCTATTTCGGTTGCCTTGATTACCTTGTCCACCTTGATAGCGCGCCTGTACTGGCTGATAAGTAGTTTGACGAACAGGTGCGGGCGCTACTGTTAAACCACAAAATGCTTCTAGTTCTGCAGGGGTAGTATTGGTGCGAATCGCGAGTTCGCGCAGAATTTGCGTACGCAAAGCAATGGGAGGCATCGAGAGTAAAAGTGGCTTAGCGGCATGATGGGTATGGGCTCGACCTTCTGGGGTAGTTTGCTCGTGACCCTCACTAACAATCTTAAAGAAGAAGCTAGAGATAGACATAGCATCTTTAATCACCTTCTCAAAAGCAGGTGCGCCATAAGCACGAACATAGCTATCAGGGTCATGCTCTGTCGGTAAGAATAAGAAGCGAATTTCTTTATCATCTGACATGAGCGGCAAACATGCTTCAAGAGCACGCTGGGCAGCACGTTGACCAGCGGAGTCACCATCAAATGAGAAAACCACTTTATCGGTTTGTCTGAGTAGCATGCGTACATGGTTTGCTGTACAAGCTGTACCCAGTGTTGCAACCGCGTTTGGAAAACCCAATTGCGCTAAGGCAACAACATCCATATAACCTTCGCACACCAAAACATATTCCTGGGTACGAATCGCTTGTCTTGCTTCAAACAAGCCATAAAGCGTATTGCCTTTTGAGAACAATGGCGTCTCAGGAGAATTTAAATACTTGGGTTCACCTTGATCCAAGATCCGTCCACCAAAGCCAATGGTTTGACCTTTGGGATTGCGAATAGGAAACATAATGCGGTCACGGAAACGGTCGTAGCGCTTTACATTTGCACCTTCGGACTGTTCACCCTGAATCAGTAAACCGCCCTCTAGCAAAGTCTTGGCAACCTCATCATTAGAGTAGGGGCCAAATACTGCTTCAAGACCCTGCCAGCCGTCAGGCGCATAACCTAAGGCATAACGCTTAGCAATCTCACCAGTGAGTCCACGGCCCTTTAAATACTCAACTGCCCTGGTATTGCCTTTGAGTTGTTGGCGATACCAATCTGCAGCAGTGCTCATCACCTCACTCAATGCCATTGCTTGCTGCTGTCTCGCTACATCATTTGCAGTGCGCTCTTCACGAGGCACATCTAAGCCTACGGAACGCGCAAGATCTTCAATAGCATCCACATATCCAAGTCCGGAATACTCCATTAAGAAACTAATGGCAGATCCATGGGCGCCACAACCAAAGCAATGATAAAACTGTTTAGTAGGTGAAACTGAAAATGATGGGGACTTCTCTGAATGGAAGGGGCACAAACCCTGAAAGTTCGCGCCCGCTTTTTTTAGCTTAACGTGCTGCCCAACCACATCAACGATATCAACCCGATTTAAAAGATCGGCAATGAAGGATTGTGGAATGAGCGCCATGTAGCCAGTATGAAAGGATTTTGCTTTCTTGACTAGCTACTGAGTTTACTTACTTCGCCAATGTGGCTTTTACCAAGCCAGATACTTTACCCATATCTGCTTTGCCAGCCAATTGACCTTTCAGTACGCCAATGACCTTACCCATATCCTGTGGGCCTGCAGCGCCAGTTGAAGCAACGGCAGCAGCCACTGCAGCTTCTACTTCAGCATCGGATAACTGCGCCGGCAAGTAGGTTTGCAAAATCACCATCTCAGCAGATTCAATCGCAACTAAATCATCGCGATTGGCTTTTTCAAATTGAGAGATCGAATCTTTACGTTGCTTAATCATTTTTTCGACAGTTGCAATCACACCAGCATCGTCAACCACGATGCGCTCGTCGACTTCGCGTTGCTTGATCGCCGCCAATAAAAGACGAATCGTTCCTAGGCGCTCAACTTCTTTGGCGCGCATAGCATTTTTCATATCTTCGGTGATTTGATCTTTTAGACTCATGGCTTTATTCCTGGTGTTGAATATAAAACGTCGAACATTTAATAATGGTGATTAAAAAGCAAAAACCCGCTGCGTTTCACCGTCAGCGGGTTTCAAAGCCTCTCGGTGAGGAGAGCTTTTAAATTCTATTAGTAAAGCTTCTTAGGCAACATTTGGCTACGAATACGCTTGTAATGGCGCTTAGCAGCTGCAGCCTTCTTGCGCTTACGTTCAGCCGTTGGCTTCTCGTAGAACTCGCGTGCACGCAAGTCTGTCAAAAGGCCATTCTTTTCAATGGTGCGCTTGAAACGGCGCAATGCCACTTCAAATGGTTCGTTTTCGCGGAGGCGGACTGTAGTCATACTTATTTAACTCGTATATGCTCGATAGATATCGAAAAATTAACTGAATTGCGATTCTAGCACGGCTAAGTAAAAAAATGATTGTTTTAGGAATAGAAACTTCTTGTGACGAGACCGGGGTGGCTTTATACAACACCACGCCTTGGGAAGAGGGTAAACCGGCCTTCCAGGGCATATTGGGCCAGGGCCTGCACTCTCAAATCGCCATGCACCGGGACTATGGGGGCGTTGTCCCCGAATTAGCCTCCCGCGACCATATTCGTCGTGTTTTACCCCTCTTAGACCAATCCTTAGCCCAATCTGGCCTCAAATTGGCCGATATTGATGCTGTGGCATTCACTCAGGGCCCCGGATTGGCTGGCGCCCTCCTGGTAGGAAGCGCTTTTGCTAAATCCCTAGCCCAAGGTCTCAATTTACCGTCTATAGGGGTACATCACCTCGAAGGACACCTACTTTCCCCGCTTTTGGGCCAAACCGCCCCTCAATTCCCCTTTATTGCCTTGCTGGTATCTGGTGGCCACACGCAACTCATGAAAGTCTCCGGAATTGGTCAATACGAGCTGCTTGGCGAAACCTTGGATGATGCGGCGGGAGAAGCCTTTGATAAGACGGCCAAATTACTCGGCTTGGATTACCCCGGTGGCGCAGCTATTTCTAAATTGGCAGAGCAAGGCCGCCCAGGTATTTTTGATTTACCTAAACCCATGTTGCACTCTGGTGATTTAGATTTTTCTTTCTCTGGATTAAAGACGGCCGTTCTCAATCAAGCGAAAAAGTTTGCAGAAAAAAATATTGTGAACCCTTCAGAGGTTGCACAATTTCACGCGGATCTTGCTAGAAGTTTTGTTGACTCCATCGTGGCAGTTCTTGTCAGTAAGTCCGAGAAAGCACTCAAACAAACGGCCTGCAAACATTTAGTGCTCGCAGGTGGCGTTGGTGCCAATTTGCAACTACGTGCTGCACTCAATGACAAAGCGAAACACAATGGTTTTGAAGTACATTACCCGCCGCTTGAACTCTGCACGGATAACGGCGTGATGATCGCTTTTGCTGGGGCACTGCGCATGATCGAAAAAAATAATGGCTCCACAACTTCTGGAGCCTTTGATATCAAACCCCGCTGGGATTTGCAAAGCAATAACCTGAAATAGATTTATTGCCTATCTGAATTTGCCTATTTCTGATGACTGATTCTGGCGAATGCGCTGTGGTTGTGAATGGATTCAAAGTTCTCAGCCTCCACCACAAAAGAGCGGATACGCTGATCTGCCTTGAGATTGCCGGCTACGTCACGCACTAAGTCTTCTACAAACTTCGGGTTGCTATAAGAATGCTCAGTAACCCATTTCTCATCGGGACGTTTCAGCAATCCCCATAACTCGCTAGAAGCTTCGCTTTCAGCAGCGGCAACTAAATCCTCCACTGTCATCTGCGTTTCAGAATCCAACGCTACAGTCATAGTGACGTGTGAACGTTGATTATGTGCACCAAACTCAGAAATCTCTTTTGAGCAAGGACACAAACTCATTACTGGAACTTGTGCGCGTAAACCCAATTCAATATCAGCGCCGCCTGTTGCATTTTGCTTGGCTGTTGCCATCCAAGTCACTTCGTAATCCATCAAACTTTCTACACCAGAAACCGGCGCTGCTTTTTTTACGAAATGTGTGTAAGTAAATTGCACGTGGCCTTCTTTAGCATCGAGCAAAGGCAACATATCACGAACTAAGGCAACAATGGTGGTGCTATCCACAGCCGCATCTTGTTTTTGGAGAAGCGCCATGAATCGCGACATGTGCGTACCCTTTACATGCGCAGGTAAGGCCACATCCATCTCAAAAGTTCCAACCGATGGGAAGTTACCCGTCTTGCTGCGAATGGTCAGTGGATGACGTACGCCACGAATACCAACTTGCTCAATAGGCAGTGCCCGCTCATCCAAAGTGGATTGCACGTCAGGCATTGCGCTGGCTTTCAGAAATGCGGGATTCAAGTCATTCATGGCTCTATTTTCAGGCAAAACGGGCTTATTTGCCTAACAGCGTAGTATTTATGGTCAATATTGCCGGAAAACGTTGTTTGATGGAGTTAGCAATACCCTTAACATCCAAGCCATACTTGGTCATCAGCAGGCTGTAGTCACCATGCTCGATAAATTGATCAGGAAGACCTAATTGCAAGAGGGGTTTCTGAATACCGAGATTCGAGAGCGCTTCTAAACAAGCGCTACCTGCACCACCGGCAATAGCCCCATCCTCAATCGTCACAAAATAATCATGATCAGCCGCTAACGATTGGATGAGATCTACATCGAGCGGCTTTACAAAGCGCATATTGGCCACCGTTGCATTAATCCCTTCAGCCACTTCGAGTGCTGGGTAGAGCAAAGTGCCAAACGCCAATATCGCCACACGTTGACCAGCAGGCGCAGTGGATTTGCGACGAATCTCACCTTTGCCAAATGGCAGAGTGCGTAATTCTTTAGATGGGATAGTGCCAACGCCTGCACCACGCGGATAGCGCACTGCGCTTGGATGTGGCTGATGAAAGGCAGTCGTTAACAAGTCGCGGCATTCCGATTCATCTGCCGGCGTCATCACTAGCATATTCGGAATACAACGCAAGAATGGAATGTCATAAGCGCCAGCGTGCGTAGCGCCATCAGCACCAACGAGACCAGCGCGATCTAATGCAAACAACACCGGCAAATCCTGTATCGCCACATCGTGAATGAGTTGGTCATACGCGCGCTGTAAGAAAGTAGAGTAAATCGCTACTACTGGTTTCATGCCTTCACATGCCATACCAGCTGCAAAAGTGACCGCGTGCTGTTCAGCGATACCGACGTCGTAGTAACGCTTAGGGAAACTCTTCTCAAATTCAACTAAACCAGAACCCTCTCGCATGGCTGGAGTAATGCCCACCAATAAAGGATCTGCATGCGCCATGTCGCATAACCACTCACCAAATACTTGAGTAAACGTTTTTTTGCTAGCGGCTGATTTTTTGACACCCTCTTCAGGATTAAATTTACTAGGGCCGTGATAGAGCACAGGATCAGCCTCAGCCAATTCATAGCCTTGACCTTTTTTAGTCACCACGTGCAAGAACTGGGGTCCGCGACCTTCTAAAGCCAAGCGACGCACGTTCTGCAGCATCGGGATCAAGGCATCTAAATCATGGCCATCAATCGGGCCGAAATAATTAAAGCCAAACTCTTGGAAGATTGTCGATGGAGAAACCATTCCTTTAGCGTGATCTTCAAGGCGTTTAGCAAACTCACGCAAAGGAGGCGCAATTGATAAAACACTATCAATGCCTTTTTTCGTCGCCGAATAAATATTGCCACTAAGCAATCTAGCCAGATGGCGATTGAGCGCGCCCACAGCAGGCGAGATCGACATGTCGTTGTCATTCAAAATCACTACGAGGGGTAAGTCGTCGTATACACCGGCATTATTCATGGCCTCAAAAGCCATACCGCCAGTCATCGCACTATCACCAATCACTGCTACGGCTACATGTCGTTCGCCTTTGGTTTGAAACGCACGCGCCATACCCATTGCTGCAGAAATACTCGTGGATGAATGACCGGTACCAAAAGCATCAAACTCACTTTCAGAGCGATGCGGAAAGCCTGATAGGCCCTTGTGCTGACGCAAGCTACCCATGCGTTCACGACGACCAGTCAGAATCTTATGTGGGTAACTCTGATGGCCAACATCCCAAACAATGCGATCGTCTGGGGTATCAAATACGTAGTGCAAGGCAATAGAGAGCTCTACCGTTCCCAAGTTGGACGACAGATGTCCACCCGTCTTGGATACAGAATCCAAGACAAACTCGCGCAACTCATCAGCTAAAGCTGGTAGCTCTTCGCGGGAGAGTTTTTTGAGATCGTCGGGGGAGTTAATGGAATGTAAAGTCATTGAACCTAAATAATCTGTACTGATGAATTTCTCTTATTATTCTTATTGATCTCTTACTTGCCGCGATTGACAACCAAGAGAGCTAAATCTTTTAATGCTTGTGCAGATGCACCAAAACTATCCAAGCTAGCGATTGCTGTTTCTTGCAACTCTTTAGCCTGCTTCTGTGCATAGTCTAAACCCATCAAGGTCACGTAGGTCGGCTTATTAGCAGCAGCGTCCTTGCCAGCCGTCTTACCCAAGGTTTGACTATCCGCGGTGGCGTCCAGCACATCATCCACAATCTGAAAGGCTAATCCCAGGGACTTTGAGTAACTTTTCAAATGCGCCATTTGCGCTGGATTTAGGTGGGCAGTAATACCGCCTAATTCCACAGCGCATGACAACAAAGCTCCTGTTTTCATAGCATGCATTTGCTTTAGACCATCCAGGTCTAATTTCTTGCCAACACTTTCTAAATCAATTGCCTGACCACCCGCCATGCCGCGTGAGCCAGAGGCAGCCGCTAATGCAGAAATCATGTTGAGGCGAACTTGCGCATCACCATTTGCATTGGCCAAGATTTCAAAAGCGCGCGTTTGTAATGCATCCCCAACGAGTAATGCTGTTGCTTCATCAAAAGCTTTGTGCACTGTCGGACGACCGCGACGTAAGTCATCATCATCCATGCATGGCAAATCATCATGTACCAATGAATAAGCATGAATACACTCAATTGCTACAGCCGCAGCATCCAATGATTCGCTACTTTCGGCGTTATTGCCAAGTTGACCTGCGGCATAAACTAATAAAGGACGAATACGCTTGCCGCCACCTTGCGCTGTGTAACGCATAGCCTCATGTAAACGATGCGGCGTAGTTTGCGCGGAATCGAGCAAGCGATCTAACGCCAACTCAGTTCGCTCGGAGTGATAGGTAATCCACTCCTGAAATTGAAAAGCAGTGCCCAATTAAGCCTCGAACAATCGCACTTGTTGCTCAACTTGAGCCAACATTCCCTGACAATGTTTTAGCAAGGCTGCGCCTCGTTGATAGGCTAACAAGGTTTCTTCTAGGGAAAATTTGCCAGATTCCATATCGGAAATGAGCTTTTCAAGCTCTTTAACGGCTTGCTCATAGCGTAAATCGGGGTCAATTTGGACCTCAAGACCGGGTTTTTGACTCTCTGACTTCTTGGCTGGCATAAGCTGGATTCCTTGGTATTTCCCACACGGACAGCCCTATATATTAAAGCGAGAAGCCGTTTGGATGGGTATAATCCACCCCTTCCTTTCCAATATCGATCCGTCGATGGTTGGATTGGTTATTCCGCTTAGCTTCGGCTGACGTTTTCGGGGGTGGGGAGAATGACTAATCTGGCTACCGCGCAGAAGCTTGCGCCGTCCAATTTGCAATTGCCGGTTTCGGCATATTTTGACGCTGACCTGTATCAGCGGGAAATCGAACTGCTTTTTAAGCAGGGGCCCGGCTATGTTGGTCACGAATTGATGGTGCCTGAAATGGGCTCCTATCAAACTTTAAGCGCAGAAAACGAAGGTCGCATACTTGTTCGCAATGAGTCTGGCGTAGAACTCCTTTCCAATGTTTGTCGCCATCGTCAAGCATTGATGCTCAATGGTCGCGGTAAAGCTGACAATATTGTTTGCCCATTACATCGCTGGACTTATGACTTAGGCGGCAATTTATTAGGTGCCCCTCACTTTGAAGATAAGCCTTGTTTAAATCTTGGCAAATCCCCTTTACAAAATTGGCAAGGACTCCTATTCGAAGGTCCACGCGACGTACGCACTGACCTCGCCAAACTGGGCGTTGCCGATGACCTCAAATTTGAAGGTTACGTTCTTGACCATGTTGAAGTACATGAATGCAACTACAACTGGAAAACATTCATCGAGGTTTATCTCGAGGACTATCACGTTGTGCCATTTCATCCAGGCCTTGGAAAGTTTGTTTCTTGCGAAGATCTACACTGGGAGTTCGGCGATTGGCATAGCGTTCAAACCGTTGGCATTCACAAAGATTTACAAATTCCAGGCTCACCAACCTATCGCAACTGGCATGAAGCTGTACTTCGTCAATTTGACGGCAAAGCCCCACGCCATGGTGCCATCTGGCTTACCTATTACCCCAATGTCATGGTGGAGTGGTACCCAGGCGTTCTGTGCGTATCAACACTGCACCCTATGGGTCCCAGCAAAACACGCAATATTGTTGAGTTCTACTATCCAGAAGAAATCGCTTTGTTTGAGCGTGAATTTGTGGAAGCAGAACGTGCTGCTTATATGGAAACTTGCATCGAGGATGATGAAATTGCTGAGCGCATGGATCAGGGCCGAGCAGCCCTACTTGCCCGCGGCATTAATGAAGTAGGCCCATATCAGAGCCCAATGGAAGATGGCATGCAACATTTTCATGAGTGGTATCGCCGGGTCATGAACTTCGAAGACGCATAATCAAAACGAACTTTACGGTTTTATTAATACCCTTTATTAATAACCCCCATCACTAAAAATAGGAAGCATCATGACTCCTCTAATCTCAGCTAACCAGTTAGAAGAAATCATTAATAGCGGTGAAAATGTATTGCTCTGTGACTGTCGCTTTGATTTAGTCGACCCACTGATCGGCAAAAAATCCTACGAAGAAAGTCATATTCCTGGTGCCATTTATGTAGACCTCGATAAAGATCTCTCAGGAAACAAGACTGGCACGAACGGCAGACATCCCCTGCCCAGTCCAGAAGCCTGGGCTAAAACTAAAACGCGCTTGGGCATTAACCCCAATACCTTAGTAGTTACCTATGACAAACAAGGCTCAGTGTATGCCAGCCGTTTGTGGTGGATGCTCAAGGCAACAGGACACGCTAATGTTCGAGTGCTAGATGGTGGCTTAGATTCTTGGAATGGTCCTATGGGCTCTATTCCAAAATCGCCTAGCCCTTGCACCGAAGCTATTGGAGCGATGCCTTATGCGGGCCTAGTTCTAGTTGATGAAGTGGCGGCTAATCTAGAGACAAAGAAAAACAAAATCATCGATGCACGCACTGAAGATCGCTTTCATGGTCAAAATGAAACGCTGGATCCAGTTGGCGGGCATATTCCCGGTGCAATGAATCGCTTCTTCAAAAATAATCTCAATGCGACTGCATTCAAAACTCCTGAGCAGTTATTCAAAGAATTTTCAGCATTCCTCGGGACCACTAAAGCTTCTGAAGTTATTCACCAATGTGGATCTGGCGTCACTGCCTGCCATAACCTTCTAGCGATGGAGCTTGCTGGCTTTAAAGGCTCACGCCTGTATGCAGGTAGCTGGAGCGAATGGTGCGCAGACCCCAAAAGGCCTGTTGAACTTTAAAACTTGTTAGTGCAATAGGGACAGCAGGATCACAAACCCTACGCCACAAGCAATCAAGACCGTCTGACGTAAAGACTCGACCCAGTGTGGGCGACGGTGCATTTGCGGGATGAGATCACTCACCGCAATATAAATAAAACTACTAGAAGCGACAACCAATAAATATGGCATCGCTGCATGCGCTTTTTCCAAGAAGAAATAAGCCAATACGCCACCCACTACTGCTGATAAACCGCAGATAAGGTTGTACAACAAGGCTCGTGCACGGGAAAAGCCAGCATTTAACAAGACAATGAAATCACCAATCTCTTGTGGAATCTCATGGGCAATGATGGCAATGGCAGTGAAGATACCCACTTGATAGTCGGCCATAAAGGCTGCAGCAATCAAGATGCCATCTACGAAGTTATGAATGCCATCCCCAACCAAAATCATCCAGCCACTACGCCCAGCATTTTCTGCATCATGCCCATGGTGGTGGTGGTGACCATCACCTTCATGATGATGATCGTGTCGCAGTAAAGCGATCTTCTCAAGCAAGAAGAAACCCAATAACCCAGCAAGCAAAGTAGCAAATAAGAACTGAGGTTTTGCACCTTCCATGCTAAATGCTTCCGGCAAGGAGTGGAGCAAAGCGGTTGCTAGCAAGATGCCGACCGATAGGCTCACCATATTGTTGACCATCTTGGAGAGCATGGCCAAAGAACAGCTTGCAGCCACCAAGACGCTAGCAGTCCCCGCTAACGCAGTCACCAGGAGGATGCTTTGTAAAACAGTCATCGAGCTTATGCCACTCCGTTTTTCTTAAACCAGGCTAGGCACTTTTCCCAACCATCTTTCGCAGGACCTTCACGATAGCTAGCGCGGTAATCAGCATGGAATGCATGGGGGGTATCTGGATAAACCACAAATTCACAAGCCTTGGCAACAGGATTCTTAGGGGCGGCCTGCGCCAAAGCGGCGCGCATTTGATCAATACTCTCCAAAGAAATTCCGGTATCAGCAGCGCCATACAAGCCGAGCACTGGCGCTTTTAAATCAGCAGCAATATCTATAGGATGGCGAGGATTGCCCTCAGTCTTCTCGCCGATGAGACGACCGTACCAAGCTACACCGGCACGCACCTGCGGCAAGGTTGCGGACAACCAAGTAATACGACCACCCCAACAGAAGCCGGTAACACCGACCCGTTTTAAGTCACCGCCATTTTTGCCAGCCCACACTAAAGCAGCCTGTAGATCGTTCAAGACTTGAGCATCCGGAGTCTTGGCCACAATATTAGTCATAATTTCAGCAATGGTGCCGTAAGTATTGGGGTCGCCTGCACGAGCAAAGAACTCTGGGGCAATCGCAAGATATCCCAACTTCGCAAAACGTCTGGTGACATCAGCAATGTATTCGTGCACACCAAAAATCTCGCTCGCCACAATAATGATTGGCAAAGAGCCTTTAGCTTTTTCAGGTCGAGAGACATACGCTGGCAACTGAAAGCTACCAACGGGGATCATCTGCTCACCAGCTTTGATGCCTTTGAAATCGGTTTCAATAGCCGCAGCCATCACAGGCTCAGAGGCTCCCGCAAATCCAACCCCAATAGCAGTCGCGCTAATTGCAGATGTTTTCATAAAATTGCGTCGACTATTTTGAATGTCTTTACTCATTACCTTGTCTCCTGACTTGCATTTCTCATTGAATACTTAGTGCGCTTCTTCCCAATTATCGCCAATCCCAATACTAACCACCAAAGGCACCTTTAACTGGGCGACATTGCACATCAAACCGGGTAATTTAGCTTGCACTAGCTCAAGCTCATCAAAAGGCACGTCTAGCACCAACTCATCATGAACCTGAAGTAAAAGCTTCGTCTTGAGCCGCTCCTTTTCGAGCCAGTCCTCAACGGCGATCATGGCCAATTTAATTAAGTCAGCAGCAGTACCTTGCATTGGGGCATTAATCGCTGCCCGCTCAGCTCCCTGGCGTCGCGGACCATTGGAACCCTTGATTTCTGGCAACCAAAGACGTCGCCCAAAGACCGTCTCTACATAACCATTCTCTCTTGCTTCGAGACGGGTGCGCTCCATATATTGAGCCACCCCTGGATAACGATCGAAGTATTTAGCGATGTAGTTTTGTGCAGCAGAACGCTCAATACCCAGATTGCCGGCTAAACCAAAAGCACTCATTCCGTAAATCAGGCCAAAGTTAATGACTTTGGCGTAACGACGTTGCTCAGCATTAACATCATCTAATGGGACACCAAAAATCTCTGCTGCCGTGGCTTGGTGAACGTCTTTACCTTCTTTAAATGCCGTTAATAGATTTTTATCTTCGGCAATATGCGCCATGATGCGCAACTCAATTTGGGAATAATCCGCTGACAATAATTTGCATCCGTCTGCTGGAATAAAGGCCTCACGAATACGACGACCCTCTTCTGTGCGCACTGGAATATTTTGCAAGTTTGGATCGCTTGATGCCAGGCGACCTGTAACTGCAGTAGCTTGAGAAAAGTTCGTATGAACGCGACCCGTCTTGGGATCGGCCATGCGAGGAAGCTTCTCAATATAGGTGGACATTAGCTTTGCCAAACTGCGGTAATCCAAAATGCGCGCAGGCAAGGGATAGTCTTCCGCTAGCTTCTGCAACACTTCCTCATCGGTAGAGGGTGCACCTGAAGGCGTCTTTTTAATTACCGGAAGCTCAAGTTGTCCAAATAAAATTTCTGCGATCTGCTTAGGTGACTGAATATTAAATGGCTGACCTGCTAGCTTGTGAATTTCGCCTTCTAACTCAAGCAAACGTTTGCCCACCTGCTGGCCTTGTTTGGCCAATAATGCTGAATCAATCCGAATACCGTTACGCTCCATGATGCCGAGCACACGCATAGCGGGCATTTCTACCTTTTCATAGATATAGAGCAAGCCTGAGTTTTCCTGAATCTGTGGCCATAACTCCAAATGCAGACGCAAAGTAATATCGGCATCTTCTGCCGCATAGTCTGTTGCAATTTGGAGATCGACTTGATCAAAACCAATCTGGTGGACGCCTTTGCCGCACACCTCTTCATAGCGAATGGTTTTCATGCCCAGATGGCGTTCAGCCAAGCTGTCCATATTGTGGGGCATGTGCGACTCGAGCACATATGACTCTAGCAAGGTATCGAATGCAACACCCTTTAAGGTAATGTCATAGTTTGCAAAGATATGAGCATCGTACTTTAAGTTTTGACCTACTTTTAAATGCGTTGCGCTTTCTAACCAAGGCCTCATGCGCGCAAGCACTAAGTCACGATCAAGTTGTACATCACCGTTGCGGTGAGCAACTGGAATGTAACAAGCTTCACCCGGCTTTACTGATAAAGAAATTCCAACAAGTTCTGCCGCAAGCGCATCAAGACTAGTAGTTTCCGTATCAACTGCCGTTAACTCAGATGCCTCAATCTTCTTAAGCCACTTCTCTAAACTCGCTTCGTCCACGACGCATTCGTAGTGACGCTCGACCGCATCTTGTGAGTCTCGAGTTTCTTGTGACAAATCTTTAGTCGGCGAGCCAGCAATCACGCGTGTCTTTTTTTCTTTATCTGCTCCGCCCTCAGAGGAAGAAATTGGGCTACCTGCCAAATCAAAGCTTGCTGGCTCAGCCTTACTATCCGGGCTTGTGAGCTGCTTTTCCACGTCACGCAACCAAGTCTTAAATGCATAGCGCTCAAATAATTCACGTAATAAAGGCGCGTCTTCAGACTTGGCATGCAAGTCATCTAAGCTTGGTAAATGGGGCGATAAATCACAATCGGTTTTTACCGTAATGAGTTGACGAGCTTGCGGCAACCAAGGAAGCGTAGCGCGCAAGTTTTCACCAACTACGCCTTTAACTTGATCGGCATTTGCCATCAAGTTATCGAGATTACCAAATTCCGCTAGCCATTTATTGGCCGTCTTTGGTCCCGCCTTCGGAACACCTGGCACGTTATCGACGGTATCGCCGATGATAGATAAATAATCCACAATCAATTCTGGTGGTACGCCAAACTTTTCTTTGACACCTTCGATATCTAGCTTTTCATTTGTCATCGTATTGATGAGGGTGACTGAAGGATTTACCAGTTGCGCCAAATCTTTATCGCCCGTGGAGATGATGGTTTCCCAACCCGCTTGCGTAGCTTGGCAAGCCAAAGTCCCAATGACGTCGTCCGCCTCAACGCCGGAGACCATCAATACGGGCCATCCTAAAGCCTTCACCATGGCATGAATTGGCTCAATCTGTTTAACCAAATCCTCAGGCATGGGGGAGCGATGCGCCTTGTATTCTGAGTACATTTCGTCGCGGAAGGTCTTCCCTTTAGCATCAAAAACACAGGCAATATGGTCGGCCTTAAGCTCAGATCGGGCCCGGCGCATCATATTCACCATGCCATAAATAGCCCCAGTAGGCTCTCCAGCCCCATTTCTGAGGTCTGGCATGGCGTGGAAGGCGCGATAGAGGTAGCTAGAGCCGTCTACCAACAAGAGTCTATGTTTAGTCATACCGCAATCGTACAATCTAGTTGTGAATTGCCTACAGGTCTGGTTAGGGAACCGACCGAGAGTAGGCTTGAAAAGGTGAAAAAATGCATTATTTAACGAACTTAATTAGCCGCTCAATGAGTCAAAGCCTAACCCTAATGAGTTTTTTGGTGGTTTTTGGACTTTTTGGCACCACTTCAGCCCACGCTCAGAATAACAGCCAGGCACTGAGCCCATCAGAATTAAACCGTATCAATAGTCAGCCACTCGCACCTGCTGTGAGCGCAAGTGGGGCGACATCCAACCCTGAGCAACGCAAGCCAAACTATCAATACCGAGACAAAAACGGCACCACCGTTACCGAATATAAGGATGTCAATTCTCCAACACAGGTAGATGTAAAAACGCCATACACCAGCTATGAAATGGCACCACCCACATCTGTGATGCCAGGACCTCCAAAAGATACAGATCTGATCAGCGTTCCTAGCGTCAGCATTCCCTTTTAATTTAAAAAGCATTTACTGATTTATGGCTGTATTTACCCCGATTGAGCTTGAAGATATTTCTCAATGGATTACTCAAGACTTTGATATCGGCCAAGCCACTGAAATTCGTGGCATTCATGGTGGTATTGAAAACTCTAATTTTTTCTTAGATACCACCAAGGATGGCAAGAAGCGGGAATATGTTTTAACAATCTTTGAAAGATTGTCTGCGGAACAACTTCCTTTCTATTTAGAGTTAATGCGCCACCTGGCAAACAAAGGTGTGCCTGTACCCAAGCCGATTGAAAACAAACAGGGCAACATTCTCTTTACCCTCAAAGGCAAGCCGGCAGCCATTGTTACCAAGCTACCAGGCCTTTCCAGACTCCAACCAGAAGCCAATCATTGCGCTCTTGTTGGCGGGATGCTAGCGAAGATGCATTTGGCTGGAAAGGATTTTCCAAAGTCCCAAGAGAATCTTCGTAGCCTTGCTTGGTGGCAGAAAACAATACCTTCGGTATTGCAACATTTAAGCACGCCCCAGAAAGAACTCATTACTCATGAGTTAAAAACTCAAGAGGAATTTTTTGCCTCAGGCACCTATGATGGATTGCCGCAAGGGGCGAGTCATTGCGATCTCTTCCGCGACAATGTTTTATTTGACCCCAAAGGATCTGATGTCTCTCAAGATCAATTGGGCGGCTTCTTTGATTTTTACTTTGCCGGCACTGATAAATGGCTATTTGATATCGCCGTCACCGTCAATGACTGGTGTCTTGCTGATAACAAGCAAGATTTAGATCCTATTCGCTTAGACGCGTTCATGAAAGCCTATCAGTTGGTTCGCCCTCTCACCAAAGAAGAGCAAGTTAGCTGGCCACTCATGTTGCGTGCAGCAGCTTTACGCTTCTGGGTTTCAAGACTCTGGGACTTCTATTTGCCGCGTGATGCGCAGATGCTTACCCCGCATGACCCTACGCACTTTGAACGTATTCTTTTAAGTCGCCGCTCACTATGAAACTGAATTCCGTAGCACCCAAAGAAGGCTACACCTGGATTAGACAAGGCATCTGGCTCTTTAAACAAAATCCCTTGGGCTTTTTAATGCTGGTCTTTATGTACGTCTTTGCAGCGCAGCTAGCAGTCGTCGTTCCAGTGATTGGCGTCTTTGCAGTGCTTCTGCTCACGCCAACTCTTTCAGTTGGATTCATGACGGCTTGCCGCCAAGGCATTCAAAAGGAGCGCATTAGGCCGATGGTCTATTTGATAGCCCTGCGGTCTGGCCCTATCGTGCGAAAAAGAATTCTGCAATTAGGTCTGGTGTATGCCGGCATGATTTTGTTGCTCAGCTTTATCTTAAGTCTCTTAGTTGACTTTGAATTACTGCTTCCACTGATGACTAGTGATAAACCTATCACGCCCGAGGCTTTGCGTCAGGTTTACTTGGTGCTTTGCTTTGGCGCGATACTGTACATACCAGTAGCGATGTTGATGTGGTTTTCACCAGTCTTGGTTGCATGGACCGATATGTCTATGCCACAAGCACTCTTCTCTAGCGCATTAGCGTGCTGGGCCAATAAAGCCGCATTCTTTCTGTATCTAGCTATTTGGAGCGCCATTCTGATTGCCATTCCGCTAACAGTGGGAATGATTTTTGATGCGCTTGATCTGGGGCAGGCAGCCTCGTTCATCATCGCCCCGATTTCCATGGCGGGTTTGACAATAATGCACTGCTCTTTTTATGCGACTTGGAAAGCTTGCTTCACAGAAGATGAAGTGGTGTTGCCTGTTTAATTGATTTATCAGTCAATCGCAGCAAGCTTCGCAATACTCAGCTGTAACCACTTGATGCCATGACGCTTGAAATTAACCTGCGCCCTTGCATCGGCATCTACGCCTTCTAAACCAGTCACGCGCCCTTCACCGAACTTCGTATGAAAGACATTCTGCCCAATGGTGAATGGATAATTGCCACGAGGTGGGGAGGCCAGTCTTTTCACTTCCATCGAAGCTGAGCCAACTCGCTTCGCCGGTCTTTGACGTTCAGAACCTGAATCAAAAAAATCATTCGACTCATATTCGCGTTGACGGGTATAACCATCTTGCCAAGTAGATCCTGATCTTGAGTTTCCACCGCCCCAGCGTGCATCTCTTGCTTTAGGAGTAAGCCATTTCAATGAATCGGATGGGAGCTCTTCTAGGAAGCGGGAAGGCATGTTGTAGCGTACTTGGCCATGCAGCATACGAGATTGGGTGTGTGAGAGATACAGTCGCTCCTTCGCACGCGTAATCGCCACATACATCAGACGACGCTCTTCTTCTAAGCCATTCTGCTCGTTCACACTGTTCTCATGCGGGAATAAACCTTCCTCGAGACCGGTAATGAACACCGAAGTGAACTCTAAGCCTTTTGCTGAGTGCACTGTCATCAGTTGGACGGCATCTTGCCCTGCTTGGGCTTGATTGTCACCAGCCTCCAATGAAGCATGGGATAAGAAGGCCGCCAAAGGTGAAACCTCTACAACGCCTGGAGCATTCTCTCCCGGCAACATTGCAGCGGCTGCGTCTTGACCGTAACCTTCTTCGGCAATAAAGGCAGTGGCAGCGTTAATCAATTCTTGTAAGTTCTCGACGCGATCCTGTCCTTCGCGCTCAGAGAGGTAATGCTGAATCAAGCCACTATGCTGAATTACAAATTCGACTGTTTCTGGCAAAGTGTTGTGACGCGTAGCTTCACGCATGTGATCTACTAAACGCACAAATCCACTAAGTGCGGCGCCGGCTTTGCCTTCTAAAGTAGAGGCAGCTAAATATAAAGAACACTGTTGTGCTCTGGCAGCATCTTGTAAGGCTTCGATTGATCTTGCACCAATTCCACGGGTTGGAAAATTCACGACTCGAGAGAATGAAGTGTCGTCATTCGGATTTTCGAGCAAGCGTAAGTATGCGAGTGCATGTTTAATTTCAGCACGTTCGAAGAAGCGCAAACCGCCATACACACGATACGGAATACCCGCAGAAAATAATGCGTGCTCAATAATGCGTGACTGGGCATTACTACGATAGAGCAAAGCTACTTCAGTACGCTTGATACCACTATTGACTAAAGCCTTGATTTCGTCCACCAGCCAAGCGGCTTCGGCATGATCGCTCGGTGCTTCATAGATACGGACTGGCTCGCCATGACCAGCATCCGTTCGCAGGTTTTTACCCAGGCGCTCAGAGTTATTCGCAATCAGGTGATTTGCCGTATCTAAAATATGGCCGTGTGAGCGATAGTTCTGCTCTAACTTCACCATCAATGGGTGATATTGCTTTTCATAGAGACGCATATTTTCAACGTCGGCGCCACGGAATGCATAAATACTTTGATCATCATCCCCCACCGCAAAAACGGAACTACTACCCATGCCACTGACATTGATGCGACTTGCGTCATGACCCGATAACAATTTAAGCCATGCATATTGCAAAGCATTGGTATCTTGAAACTCATCAATCAAAATATGACGAAAGCGCTCTTGATAGTGAGTCCGAATCGCCTCGCTATGTTTGAGTAATTCATAACTGCGCAATAAGAGTTCAGCAAAATCCACCACACCTTCGCGCTGACATTGTTCATCGTAAGCCGCATACAGTTGCGCCATCTTGGCTTGGAAGTCATCGCCCAGCGCTAAATCTTTTGCGCGTTGACCGCGCTCCTTGGCGTGGGCAATAAAGTATTGCAACTGCTTTGCAGGATATTTTTCATCATCGACTTTTAAGCCCTTTAAAAGGCGCTTAATTGCAGAGAGCTGATCTTGGGTATCCAAGATTTGGAAAGTCGACGGTAAACCCGCTTCCTTGTGATGAGCACGCAATAAACGGTTACAAAGACCATGAAAGGTGCCAATCCACATCCCACGTGTATTAATCGGCAGCATGGCACTGAGACGCAGCATCATCTCTTTGGCAGCCTTATTGGTGAAGGTCACCGCTAGGACGCCAATAGGGGATACCTGGCCGGTCTGAATCAACCAGGCTATACGGGTGGTGAGGACGCGGGTCTTGCCGCTCCCTGCCCCAGCCAAAATCAAGGCTGACTGGGCTTGGCCATTTTCGTGGACGGGCGGGAGGGTCACTGCCTCGCGCTGTTCTGGATTGAGGTTCGCGAGCAAGTCTGAGTACATCAGCCCAATTATAATTTGCCTCTTATGCCAAATGCCTCAAATACCCCTAATTCACCAGCGGCCAGCTCAGCGGACGAGCTCGCCAAATCCTACGAACCCGCCCCGATAGAGGCCTACTGGGGTCCAGAGTGGGAACGTCGAGGTATCGCCGACTCGACTATGGATGAGGGCAAGGGTGACTTTTCTATTCAGCTGCCACCGCCTAATGTGACCGGCACCCTGCATATGGGTCACGCATTCAATCAAACCATCATGGATGGCTTGGTACGTCATGCGCGCATGTCAGGCAAAAATACTTTATGGGTACCGGGCACCGATCATGCCGGTATTGCGACTCAAATTGTTGTGGAGCGTCAACTCGATGCGCAAAAAGTTTCTCGCCACGACTTAGGCCGCGACAAGTTTTTAGAAAAAGTATGGGAGTGGAAAGAAACTTCCGGCAACACGATTACCCGCCAAATTCGTCGCTTAGGTGCTTCGATCGATTGGGGCAAAGAATATTTCACGATGGACAGTAAGATGTCCAAGGCAGTTGTCGAAGTATTTGTCCGCCTACATGAACAAGGTTTGATTTACCGCGGTAAACGCTTGGTGAACTGGGATCCTGTTTTGGGTACGGCAGTTTCTGATTTAGAAGTAGTGAGCGAAGAAGAAGATGGATCGATGTGGCATATACGCTATCCATTAACCGATGGCTCTGGCCACCTCACTGTTGCCACTACACGTCCAGAAACCTTATTAGGCGACGTTGCTGTCATGGTGAACCCAGAAGATGAGCGCTACAAGCATCTTATCGGCAAGTCAGTAAACTTGCCTTTGTGTGATCGCCAGATCCCCGTGATTGCTGATGACTATGTTGATTTGAACTTTGGCACTGGAGTTGTGAAGGTAACTCCCGCACATGACTTTAATGACTATGCAGTAGGTCAACGTCATCAACTACCCATGATCAACATCCTCACTTTGGATGCCAAAATTAATGAGAATGCTCCAGCCGCCTATCAAGGCATGGAAAGATTCGCAGCACGCAAACAAGTAGTTTCTGATTTAGAGGCTGCTGGTTTATTGGAAAAAGTTCAGCCACATAAATTAATGGTGCCACGCGGTGATCGCACCCAAACCATCATTGAACCAATGCTCACTGACCAATGGTTTGTGGCGATGTCTAAACCTAGTCCCGATAATAAGTATCAACCAGGCTCCTCGATTGCTGGTGCTGCCTTGGATGCGGTAACCAAAGGTGATATCAAGCTGGTTCCAGAGAACTGGATCAATACCTATACTCAGTGGTTAGAAAATATTCAAGACTGGTGCATCTCCCGTCAACTCTGGTGGGGTCATCAAATCCCCGCTTGGTATGGCGATGATGGACAAATTTTTGTCGGTCGCTCTGAGGAAGAGGCTAAAACGAAAGCTGCTGCCGCTGGATACACTGGCAAACTCAACCGTGACCCTGACGTTCTGGATACTTGGTTCAGCTCTGCGCTCGTACCATTTAGCTCTTTAGGTTGGCCAGAAGAAACGCCTGCTTTAAATCACTTCCTACCTTCATCTGTTTTGGTGACTGGTTTTGACATCATCTTCTTCTGGGTAGCACGCATGGTTATGATGACCTGCCACTTCACTGGAAAAGTACCATTCCACACTGTCTATGTGCATGGCCTAGTGCGCGATGCTGAAGGTCAGAAGATGAGCAAGTCCAAAGGCAACACTTTGGACCCAATCGATTTGATTGATGGCATCAAGATTGAGGAGTTGGTAGGCAAGAGAACTACCGGCCTCATGAATCCAAAACAAGCCGAGAGTATTAGCAAGAAAACAAAAAAAGAGTTTCCAGATGGCATTCCTGCGTTTGGCACTGATGCCCTGCGCTTTACTTTTGCCTCTTTGGCTTCGCTGGGTCGCAATATTAACTTTGATCAAAAGCGTTGCGAAGGCTATCGCAATTTCTGTAACAAACTTTGGAATGCCACTCGCTTTGTGCTCATGAATTGCCCTGGTGGCGATGAAGACAATGGCTTTGCACCTTGTGATAACCAATGCGGTCCTGATGGCTATTTGGATTTTTCACCAGCTGATCGTTGGATCGTTTCACAACTCCAAAGAACTGAAGCCGAAGTGGCCAAAGGCTTTGAAGCTTATCGCTTTGATAATATTGCCAGCAGCATTTACCAATTTGTTTGGGATGAGTATTGCGATTGGTATCTAGAGCTTGCTAAGGTGCAATTGCAGACTGGCACTCCAGCACAACAACGCGCCACTCGCCGTACCCTCTTGCGCGTTTTGGAAACTATTTTGCGCATGGCGCATCCTTTAATTCCATTTATTACCGAAACGCTTTGGCAGACTGTTGGCCCTAAATCTGGAAAAGTTTTAGCCCAGCAAGAAAAACAAACCATTGCGCTCCAACCTTATCCTGTTGCTCAGCCTGAAAAGATTGATGAGAAGAGTGAAGCCTGGGTTATGCAGATCAAAGCAATTGTGGATGCCTGCAGAAATCTTCGTGGCGAGATGCAGGTTCCTCCTGGTCAAAAAGTGCCTCTCTGGATCTGCGGTCCAAAAGAGTTCCTGGAAAAAGCGACGCCTTATCTTATGGCCCTTGCTAAATTAACTGAGGTCAAAATCTACAGCGATGAATCTGCTTTAGAGAAAGATGCCCCCGGTGCCCCAATTGCTTTGGTGGGCGATATCAAACTACTACTCAAGATTGAAGTAGATGTTGCTGCTGAGCGTATTCGTCTTGGCAAAGAAATTGAGCGTCTAGCTAATGAAATCAATAAAGCCAAGGGTAAATTAACCAACGAAAGCTTCGTGGCACGTGCGCCAGCTGAGGTTGTTGCCCAAGAAAAACAGCGTCTTGCAGGCTTTGAGCAAAATCATGAGAAGCTTGTTGCACAATTAGAGCGTCTCAAATAAAAGCAGTTAAATAGAGCGATTGGAAGTTATATGCCATTAAAAACTAAAGCGGTCACCAAAGCAGTTTTCCCAGTCGCAGGCTTAGGCACGCGCTTTTTGCCAGCTACCAAGGCAAGCCCAAAAGAGATGCTCAATGTGGTTGATAAACCACTTATTCAATACGCCGTTGAGGAAGCGATTGCTGCAGGCATCACTGAAATGATTTTTGTTACCGGTCGCAGCAAACGCGCTATTGAAGATCACTTTGATAAAGCGTATGAACTTGAAGCCGAGTTAGAAGCTAAAAATAAACAAGCTTTGCTTGATATCGTTCGCAACGTTAAACCCAGTCATGTAGATTGTGTATATGTGCGTCAACCTGAAGCGCTTGGCTTAGGTCACGCAGTATTGTGCTCAGAAAAATTGGTTCGCGATGAACCATTCGCCGTCATCTTGGCTGATGACCTATTAGACGGACAACCTCCAGTTCTTAAGCAAATGCTGAAGGTGTTTGAGGAGCAAAATGGCTCGGTACTTGCGGTAGAAAAAATTGATCCCGCAAAGAGTAGCTCCTATGGAATTGTTTCTGGATCTGAAGTAACTAAGGGCATTTATCGCCTAGACGGCATAGTAGAAAAGCCACAACCGAAAGATGCGCCATCTAATTTAGCAGTGGTTGGTCGTTACGTTCTGTCCTCTGACATCTTCGCCCATATTCGCAATCTCAAACCAGGTGCGGGCGGTGAAATTCAACTCACCGATGCAATTGCCGCATTACTAAAAGAAGAGCCAGTATTCGCTTACGAGTACGATGGCGTGCGCTATGACTGTGGCAGTAAATTAGGCTATCTCAAGGCCTCCGTGGAATTTGCCCTGCGTCACCCAGAGGTTTCAGCAGACTTTGCCGCTTATCTCAAGAGCCGCTCTTTAATGTAATCGTTTTTGAGTTTGAATAAAAAAGGCAGAGATTAATCTCTGCCTTTTTGTTTGATCCCTTACCAAGAGGTATGAGCGTCAGAATTTTTCTTATCTGCGCTTCATAAAGAAAACCAACACATCACCTTCGGTAGTGCTTGCAAGCAACTCATTACCAGTTTGCTTGGCAAATGCAGGGAAATCATGAGCGGCGCCCGCATCGGTTGCCTTAATCTTTAAGACTTCACCCGACTGCATCGTTGCCAATGCTTTTTTAGTACGCAAGATAGGCAATGGGCAGTTCATACCAATCGCATCTACCTCTGCATTAAAGGCAATATTTACTGGTTCACTCATTTGCTTGCTATCCAGTCTTTAACGCCGTCCAAGGCCTCACCCAGCTTACTAGGATCAGTTCCGCCGGCCATCGCCATTTCTGGTTTACCGCCGCCTTTACCGCCCACTTGTTGGGCAACAAAGTTCACGAGATCGCCTGCCTTTACTTTGCCAATCGAATCAGCCGTCACGCCTGCGATCAAACTCACCTTATCACCCTGCACCGAGGCCAACACAATGGCAGCAGTCTTCAACTTTGCCTTGAGAGCATCCATGGTTTCACGAAGCACGCCAGCATCAGCGCCATCAAGTCGAGCAGCAATGACTTTAATGCCATTCACATCGATGGCTTGACCTGCTAACTCATCGCCCTGGCTGGCAGCTAACTTAGAGTTCACTTTTTCTAAATCGCGCTCCGCTTGACGCAGGCTTTCTTGAAGTTGCGCAACGCGATTGACCAAATCACCAGGGTGGGTTTTGAGAATCGCCGCAGCTTCATTGATCTTGTCTTCCAAACCTTGCAAGAAATGCAGCGCGTTATTACCGGTCACAGCCTCAACGCGGCGGATACCAGCGGCAACACCGCCCTCCGAAACAATCTTCAAGCTACCGATATCGCCGGTGCGACCTACGTGAGTGCCGCCACAGAGCTCTTTAGAAGAGCCGATCTCCAGCACACGCACTTCAGCGCCATACTTCTCACCAAAGAGCATCATGGCGCCAGTCTTTTGGGCATCATCCAAAGACATGACCTTGCCTGAAGTAGCGGTATTTTCCAGAATCTCTTGATTCACAATATCTTCAATGCGACGAATTTGCTCAGCCGTAATAGGTGCGTTGTGAGTAAAGTCGAAACGGGTCTTAGTGGCATCTACCAATGACCCTTTTTGTTGCACATGATCGCCCAGCACTTCACGTAAGGCTTTGTGCAAGATATGAGTAGCGCTGTGGTTACGCATCGTGTCGGTTCTTTGCTGCACATCTACCAAGGCATTAAGCGCATCGCCGACCTTAAGCTCGCCCTCATGTACTTCGCCTTGATGGCCAAATACATCAGCCTGAATCTTGAAGGTGTCATCCACTGAGAAGCGCACAGTTTCATTACGCAACTCACCTTTATCGCCTACTTGGCCACCAGATTCCGCATAAAAAGGCGTGTTATCTAATACGATCACCGCTGCATCGCCAGCCTTCACTGAGGCGACCTCAGAGCCATCCACATAAAGGGCTGTGACTTTGGCGCCTTCATGCTTTAAGGTGTCATACCCATGAAATTGCGTAGGCTTACCCTTGTAATCAAGCCCTTGAGCTACCTTGAATTTGCCTGCGGCTCTTGCTTGATCACGTTGCTTCTGCATCGCCACTTCAAAACCTTCGGCATCAACAGTAACGCCACGCTCACGACAAACGTCAGCGGTTAAATCCAATGGGAAACCAAAAGTGTCATGCAAACGGAAAGCAGTTTCTCCATCGACTACTTTTGCGCCGCCAGCTAAAGCACCATCCAAAATTTCCATGCCATTAGCAATCGTTTGGAAGAAGCGCTCTTCTTCTTGCTTAATGACTTCACTGACTTTGTCTTGTGCGGCGCGCAACTCTGGATAGGCTTCGCCCATCTCTTTGACAAGCGCAGGCACCAACTGATAAAAGAATGGTTTACGTGCCCCTAACTTATAACCATGACGAATCGCGCGACGCGCAATGCGACGCAATACATAACCACGACCGGCATTACCTGGAATGACGCCATCAACGACAATGAAGCTACATGCGCGGATATGGTCTGCAATCACTTTGAGTGATGGGCTTTGTGCATCACAGTTTTCACCACCCGCCGCATCAACCGCATCCTTAGAAGCCTTAAGGAGATTGACGAAAAGGTCGATCTCATAATTGGAGTGAACATGCTGCAACACTGCTGCAATGCGCTCAAGACCCATGCCTGTATCAACGCTAGGCTTAGGTAGCGGATGCATTACACCGGCCTCATCGCGGTTGTACTGCATGAAGACGTTATTCCAAATTTCGATGAAGCGATCACCATCTTCATCAGGACTTCCAGGAGGGCCGCCAGGAATATGCTCACCGTGATCGTAGAAAATTTCAGTGCAAGGTCCGCAAGGGCCTGTGTCACCCATCATCCAAAAATTATCCGATGCGTAACGCGCGCCCTTGTTATCCCCAATGCGAATAATGCGATCGGCGGGCACACCAATTTGCTTATTCCAAATGTCATAAGCCTCGTCATCTTCAGCATAGACAGTGACTAGGAGTTTTTCTTTTGGCAACTGGAAAACTTGGGTCAATAAATCCCAGGCAAATTGAATAGCGTCCTTCTTGAAATAATCTCCAAAAGAGAAATTACCCAACATTTCAAAAAAGGTATGGTGACGCGCGGTGTATCCGACGTTATCCAAGTCATTGTGCTTTCCACCGGCTCGGATGCATTTCTGAGCAGTGGTCGCGCGGTTATAAGGGCGCTTATCAAAGCCCAAAAACACATCTTTAAACTGATTCATGCCTGCATTAGTAAATAGCAGGGTTGGGTCATCCCCTGGCACTACTGGGCTGGAAGGGACGATTTGGTGACCTTTTTGGGCAAAGAAGTCCAGATAGGCCTGGCGAATTTGGGATACTTTCATGGCAATAATTATCGCATTGGCACCTGTCTAGGGCAAACCCTAGACAAGATCCCCGTATCCTGGCTTACAATCGCTCAACATCAATAAATCGACAAATAAGTCGGTAATTAAGGAGCGCAACTTGGAAATCCGTAATCAAAAAGATTTTGGGGCCGGCCTAATGTATATGGTCATTGGTCTCTTTTTTACCTTCATGGCTACCCAGTACCCAATGGGAACTCCCGCCAAAATGGGGCCTGGATACTTCCCCTTCTGGCTTGGCCTAGTTATGACAGCCCTGGGCTTAATAATCCTAGTGAAGTCACTCAGTGCCAAAGCAGCGATTGAAAAAATCCCTCCTTTCAACTGGAAGGTCATTGGCCTCATTACTGGATCCGTCATTGCATACGGCGCCCTCCTACCAACGATGGGCTTTATCGTAGCGGTCTTCGTTTTGGTATTTATGTCAGCCAGCGCAAGTCATGAATTTCATTGGAAAGGCACTTTAATCAATGCCACATTTCTAATTGTTTTCACTTATTCGGTATTCGTTTTGGGTCTGAAATTGCAGTTCCCATTACTGCCTTTCTTTCTTCAATAACGTACCGGGATACTGAAAATGGACTTATTTGCTAATTTAGCTCTCGGTTTTGATACCGCGTTTACATTACAAAATCTTCTTTACTGTCTGATCGGCTGTGTATTGGGAACCCTGATTGGCGTGTTGCCAGGCTTGGGTCCAATCGCCACGATTGCCATGTTATTGCCAGCTACTTATGCCTTGCCTCCAATCGCTGCATTGATTATGTTGGCTGGTATTTACTACGGCTCACAGTACGGTGGCTCTACAACAGCGATTCTGTTGAACATCCCAGGAGAAACATCCTCGGTGGTTACGGCGATCGATGGCTACCAAATGGCCAGAAATGGTCGAGCTGGTGTTGCATTGTTCACTGCCGGCATGGGTTCATTCTTTGCGGGTTGCGTGGCAACTTTAGTGTTGGCCGCTTTTGCTGCACCCCTCTCACAGTTGGCATTTAAATTTGGGCCCGCTGAATATTTCTCTCTCATGGTCTTGGGTTTGATTGGTGCAGTGGTCTTAGCATCCGGCTCTCTGATCAAAGCGATCGGCATGATCGTCTTGGGTCTTCTAATGGGCTTGATCGGCACCGACGTTAACTCGGGTGTATCGCGTTATGCGTTTGATATTCCTGAATTAAGTGACGGTATTGGTTTCGTAGCTGTTGCTATGGGTGTATTCGGTTTCGCAGAAATCATGGGCAACCTTGAGAAGACCGATGAGGACGAAGGCTTCCTCAATAAGATGACCACCATGATTCCTACCAAGGAAGACGTCAAACGCATGATTCCGTCTATCTTGCGTGGTACTTTTATTGGCTCAATTTTAGGCATCCTGCCAGGCGGAGGAGCAGCCTTGGCATCTTTCGGCGCCTACTCTGTCGAGAAGAAATCCTCCAAATACAGCCATGAGTTTGGTAAAGGTGCGATTGAGGGTGTAGCTGGTCCAGAGTCAGCAAATAATGCTGCTGCTCAAACATCATTTATTCCTTTACTTACCTTAGGTATCCCACCAAACGCGGTAATGGCATTAATGGTTGGCGCGATGACGATTCATAACATTCAACCAGGTCCTCAGGTAATGACAAGCAACCCTGCTTTGTTCTGGGGTCTGATCGCTTCCATGTGGATTGGTAACGTGATGTTGATTCTCTTGAACTTGCCCTTGATTGGTATCTGGGTAAAGTTACTGAAGATTCCTTATCGCTTCATGTACCCAGCCATTCTGGTTTTCTGCTGTATCGGCGTCTATACCGTAAACAACACTGTATTTGACGTATACGTGACCGCTGCCTTCGGCATCATTGGTTACCTCTTTTTCAAACTGGGTTGCGAACCGCCTCCATTGCTTTTGGGCTTCGTACTTGGACCAATGATGGAAGAGAACTTCCGCCGCGCATTATTGTTATCCCGTGGCGATTTCACTACCTTCTTGACTCGTCCACTTTCCTTGGGATTACTGATTGCATCAGCACTCTTGGTGGTCATGGTTACCTTGCCGGCAGTCAAGAAGACTCGCGAAGAGGCGTTTGTCGAAGACTGATTGTCTTAGACCTACCGGAAACGAGCCCGCAGCTGTTTGCGGGCTTTTTCTTTATGGGCCGGGGTTTTCTCTACAATGTGGCTATGTCCCAAGATAGCAAACCCTCCAAAGCAAATGCCGGCGCTGTAGCCGAATCGTCTAATTTCTTGCGTCAGATCATCGATCATGATTTGGCAAGCGGGGCTTTTGCACAGCGCACCAATCTTGCTGGGGAATCTATCCCATCGATCATCACCCGCTTTCCACCAGAACCTAATGGCTACTTACATATTGGTCACGCTAAAAGCATTTGTCTGAACTTTGGATTAGCTGCTGATTACAACAATCAAGCTGGGGGTGCGCGCTGCAATATGCGTCTAGATGACACCAACCCAGTTAAAGAGGATGTGGAATACGCCGACAGCATTTTGGATGCAGTGAAGTGGCTAGGTTTTGATTGGGGAACCCATCTTTATCACGCAAGCGACTACTTTGACAAACTCTATGAGTTTGCTGAAATCTTGATTCAGAATGGCAAAGCGTATGTCGATAGCCAAAGTGCTGATGACATTCATGCCAATCGAGGTAACTTTGGCCAAGCTGGAAAAAATAGTCCTTACCGCGATCGCAGCCCAGAAGAGAATCTCTCCTTGTTCCGCGAAATGCGTGATGGGAAGTTCAAGGATGGCGAGCATGTATTGCGCCTGAAAATTGACATGACGCATCCCAACATTGTGATGCGTGATCCCGTGGTTTACCGCATCCGCCATACCGATCACCACCGCACTGGCAGCAAATGGTGCATTTACCCTTTATATGACTTCACACATTGCATCTCTGACGCATTAGAGAATGTCTCCCACTCCATCTGCACACTAGAGTTCGAGAACAACCGCCCCTTGTACGATTGGATTGTGAATTCATTAAAAGAATTGGGTGTCTTTAAGGACCCGGTGCCACATCAATATGAGTTCGCACGCCTCAACCTGACTTACACCATCACCAGCAAACGTAAGTTACTGCAGCTTGTAGAAGAAAAGCATGTTGAGGGTTGGGATGATCCTCGAATGCCAACCATCGTAGGCATTCGTCGCCGTGGTTACACTCCTGAAAGTATTCGCTTATTTTGCGAGCGCATTGGTGTCTCTAAAGCTGATAGCTGGATTGATATGAGCACCCTTGATCAAGCATTACGCGATGATCTAGAAGTCAGGGCTCCACGCGCTACTGCGGTACTCAAACCACTCAAGCTCGTAGTGGAAAACTTTGATGCCTCAGTAAAAGAAGCATGCTCTGCTCCACGCCATCCGAATCAACCCGAGTGGGGCAATCGTGAATTTCATTTCACGCGCGAACTGTGGATTGAAGCAGACGACTTTATGAAGGAACCCATCAAGGGATTCTTCAGACTTTATCCACCGATTGGAGATCAGCCTGGTAGCCGTGTTCGCTTACGCCATGGCTTTGTAGTGGAATGCACTGGTTTTGAAACCGACGCACAAGGGAATGTTACCCAAGTCAACGTGACACACTTTCCCGATAGCAAGAGCGGCACCGCTGGCTCTAATAACTACAAGGTCAAGGGCAATATTCACTGGATTAGCGCGGCTGAAGCGATTCCTGCAGAAGTGCGTCTATACGATCACCTGTTTAGCGACCCCCACCCAGATAGTGGTGACAAGAATTTCTTAGAATCGATCAATCCAAATTCAAAGCAAACAATTGCCGCTTACTTAGAACCCTGCATGAAAGATGCCAAAGCAGAAGATCAATTCCAGTTCGAGCGTCACGGCTACTTTGTTGCAGACAAGAATGACTCCAAACCTGGCAAACCAGTATTCAACCGTACTGTTGGCCTCAAGGATTCCTGGAAATAGTTTTTAGAAAATGTCCTACGCTGGGATAGCGTAGCGGTGTTTTTAATTCCGGTAGGCGCTGATTGGTAACCCTGCGTGACTCGCGCATAAAGGACCAAAGCATCGGACTAACAATTTTTTGCAACTCGCCGCCAGGCAATCTGGCTGGCCTTTCCAGACCAAAAGCATCCGCCACTTCATCAAAGTAATCACCCATTTTGGTCTCGCCACCATCACAGGCATTAATGATGCGCTGGGGTTTGCCGTGATAAACCGCTGCACACACTAACCTTGCCAAATCATCGCTGTGAATATGATTGGAATAAGCATCTTCCTCTGGCAGCAATGCGGGTGTTTGCGCCTGAAGCCTCTCAATCGGCAAGCGGTCTGCCGCATAAATTCCCGGGACGCGCAAAATAGTCAAAGTCACTCCATGGGCGGGCGCCCATAAACGGAGAATTCTCTCGGCATCCACCCTTCTTTGCGCACGCTCACTTTGGGGGTTTACTGGGGTAGCCTCACTCACCTTTCCACCCCTATGATCACCGTAAACACCCGTGGTGCTGATATAAATCAGGCGCCTGACGGCATTGGAGCCTTGGGCTAAAATTCGGAGAAGGTTGCGGGTTCGGCAATCACGATTTCCACCATTTTGCGGTGGCGCTAGATGAATGACGGTTTGAGCTAAACCGCTAAGGCGCCATAAAGACTCTGGATGATCCAGATTACCCAAAATAGGAATCGCGCCAACCGCCCTCAACTCCTGAAAGCGATTTTGTTGAGAAGTGAGCGCAAAGACACGGTGGCTTCGCGAAAGTTGTTTGGCTACCCGAAGACCGATGTCTCCGCAGCCAATGATCAGGATTGAAGGCTTACCAAAAGATTGCATAAGTGACATCGTAACGATTTATTGAAAGGAATGAGAGTGTCTTATCAGGTCACGCTCAAAACGAGCGGCAAACAATTTACTGTCAATTCAGATGAAAATCTTCTGGAGGCCGCTCTTCGTCAAGGTATCAACCTGCCCTATGGCTGCAAAAATGGTGCCTGTGGCTCTTGCAAAGGTAAAGTTTTAGAAGGTCAAGTCACTCATGGCCAGCATAGTGAAAGCGCTCTGAGCAAGGCCGATGAGACTGCGGGTGGCATTCTGTTTTGCTGCTCCCATCCCCAATCAGACCTGCTGATTGAAGCTCGTGAAGTCCAAGGAGCGGGCGATATTGCGATTCGTAAGGTGCCTTGCCGAGTCAACGCGATTACCAAACCTAGTGGTGATGTCGCCATTCTCAAGCTTCAATTACCCGCTGCAGAACGCTTTCAGTTCTTAGCTGGGCAGTATTTGGAGTTTCTCCTTAAGGATGGCCAACGCCGCGCTTACTCAATCGCCATCGCGCCTGAGCAAGAAGGTCCGCTTGAGTTGCATATTCGTCATTTGCCAGGCGGCCTCTTTACTGACTTTGTGTTTGGTGCCATCACGCCCGCATTAAAAGAAAAAGATATTCTTCGTTTTGAAGGTCCCTTGGGGAGCTTTTTCTTAAGAGAAGATTCTAAGAAACCAATTATTTTTGTTGCAGCTGGCACGGGCTTTGCCCCAATCAAATCCATCATCGAACAAATGCGGGCGAAAAAGATTCATCGACCCATTCATTTGTATTGGGGTGGCCGTCGCCCTAGTGATCTGTATTTAGATGATTTGTGCAAAGCCTGGGAAAAAGAAATTGCTGACTTTAAATACATCCCAGTGATTTCAGATGCCTTTGCAGAGGATGGCTGGCAAGGTCGCACTGGCTTTGTGCATCAAGCTGTGATGACTGACCATCCTGATATGAAGGGCTTCCAGGTCTATGCCTGTGGCGCCCCAGTCATGGTCAATGCCGCCAGAAATGACTTCTCATCCAAGTGTCAATTACCAGAGGAGGAGTTCTTTGCTGACTCCTTCACCAGCGCGGCTGATGTAGCCACCGCATAAGTCCTGCGCCATAAAACCCATTCGGTTAGATAATAGAAACTTCATTTCACCCTGTCACCCTCACCCCTTAAATCAGCATGAATAAGCCAACCCAGACGATCGATACCCACTCAGTCATGTTTATTACACCGCGCCCTGATGTGATCATGGTCGAAGGTAAGGGTTCATGGCTCACTGATAACAATGGGAAACGCTATTTGGATTTCTTGCAAGGCTGGGCCGTTAATTGCTTAGGTCACTGCAACCCAGGAATGATTGAGGCGCTCAATAAACAAGCGAAGACGCTCATTAATCCTAGTCCGGCATTCTTTAACGAACCGATGATTGCCTTATCCAATCTACTGACTGAGAACAGTTGCTTTGACAAAGTCTTCTTTGCCAATAGCGGAGCTGAAGCGAATGAAGGCGCCATTAAATTAGCGCGCAAATGGGGCCAACTCAATAAATCTGGCGCATTTGAGATCATCACGTTTGATCACAGCTTTCATGGCCGCACACTAGCCACAATGAGCGCCTCTGGAAAGCCAAACTGGGACACGATGTTTGCTCCGCAAGTAGCAGGCTTTCCTAAAGCGGATTTAAATGATTTAGAGTCAGTTAAGAAACTTGTGACCGACAAAACCGTTGCAGTCATGCTTGAACCCGTGCAAGGCGAGGGTGGCGTGATTCCAACGACTCAAGAATTTATGCGTGAACTACGTAAGTTCACTAAAGAAAATAATATTCTGTTAATTGCCGATGAAGTACAGGCTGGTTGCGGCCGTACCGGCGCGCTCTTTGCTTACCAAAACTACGGCATCGAGCCAGACATCATGACTTTGGGCAAAGGTATTGGTGGAGGCGTTCCTCTAGCAGCCCTATTGGCAACAGATGCGGTAGCTTGCTTTGTACCTGGCGATCAAGGTGGAACCTATAACGGCAACCCCCTCATGACTGCTGTTGGTATTAGCGTCATTGAGCAACTGTTAGCCCCAGGTTTTTTAGATAGCGTCAAAGCTAAAGGTGAATTACTTAAGTCTGAATTACTCAAGCTTTGCGCAGAATTTAACCTTGAAGGTGAGCGTGGCGAAGGATTACTGCGCGCATTGATGCTTGGAAAAGATATTGGCCCAAAACTGGTTGATCTTGCCAGAGATCGCAGCTCCGAAGGATTGTTGATTAATTCACCAAGACCAAACTTGTTGCGCTTTATGCCTGCTTTAAATGTATCTGATGATGAAATTCGTCAGATGTGTAATATGCTGCGTGAGCTGTTAAAGCAAGTCGACTAAGCTCTACCCAATTAGATTTTTGGGTAGAGAGAAAGTCACTTCCTCTACTACCCCATTAAGTGCCCGAACCTGTCTGGGGCCGAACTCCTGAATGCGACTCACAATCGATTGCGCCAAACTCTCTGGCGCTGATGCGCCCGCAGTTAAACCAACCCGTTTTTTACCAGCAAACCATTCCGGCTTGAGCTGCTCTGGTGCATCCACCATGTAAGAAGGAACGCCTAGCTTTTCAGAAAGCTCACGCAAGCGATTAGAGTTCGAGCTTGTCGCACTTCCCACCACAATAACGACCTCAACCTGAGGCGCCATAAATTTCACAGCATCTTGACGATTCTGAGTGGCATAACAAATATCTTGCTTGCGGGGCTGAACAATATTGGGAAACTTCATCGTTAGCGCATCGACAATTTCTTTTGTCTCATCTACCGAGAGTGTTGTCTGGGTAACAAATGCAATCTTTTCGTCGGCCGGGAAAGGCAAAGATCCCACATCGCCAACTCTCTCGATTAAGAAGACGCCCTCTTTCACCTGCCCCATCGTTCCTTCAACTTCAGGATGTCCAGCGTGACCAATCATCAATACCGTGAAGCCGTCTTTACACATCTTGACAACTTCAAGATGAACTTTAGTTACCAAGGGACATGTAGCGTCATATACCTGCAAACCCCGCGCCTCGGCATCCTTGCGAACTTCCTGAGAAACCCCATGAGCACTAAATACAACAATGCCGCCTTTGGGAACCTCATGCAATTCATCTACAAATACCGCGCCCTTATCGCGCAACTCATTGACTACATAGGCGTTGTGAACAATTTCATGGCGCACATATATTGGTGCGCCAAAACGATTGAGCGCCTCATTAACGATGTTGATGGCACGATCTACGCCTGCGCAAAAACCACGCGGCTGAGCCATCAAAATTTCTGGTTGATTAGAGTCGCTCATGATTTACAAAATCGCCACAATCTCTGCTTCAAAGGTAACCGGTCTGCCAGCCAATGGATGGTTAAAGTCAAACCAGGCACCCTCTTCATTAATCGATTGCAGCACGCCTGCATATTGAGCGCCACCAGGCGCATTGAACTCAATCACATCCCCAGGATTAAATTCCACATCATCATCGCGACCTTCTTTAAGCGCCTTCAAAGATACCCATTGCACCAAATCTTCTTTGCGCTCACCAAAACTTTCTTCTGACGCAAGCAGCGCACTTTTTTTCTCGCCAACACCTAAACCTAGCAACACATTCTCAAAGCAAGGAGCAAATTGTCCAGACCCCATCAAAACCGTCGCAGGACGATCGACAAAAGTGTTGATGTAATCCTCCCCGCTGGGCAAAGTGAGCCGATAGTTGAGAGTCAGGTAGGAATTAGGCAAAACAGTAAGCTTGGTCATAAGGTGATTGTATCTAGGCCCACGCTGGCTGTGCACTCTCCCATTACAGACTGGCCAAAAAATCAGCAGCCTCGAGAAAAACTCCGCCTAAATGGCGCGGCGGCTCTTTCTGATGCGGAGCTACTGGCCATCTTTTTGCGGGTTGGGGTTAGGGGCAAAAGTGCTGTTGCCCTAGCCAAGGATCTCCTGCATCACTTTGGTAGCCTCCCGAAACTATTGGCCAGCACCCCTGAAGAATTCACGCGCCTCCATGGCATGGGGCTTTCTAAATGGTCTCAAATTCAGGCGGCATATGAGCTAGTTAAGAGAAGCCTAGAGGATGGCTTGACCCATGACCCCATCTTTTCATCGCCTAACCACGTCAGAGAGTTCTTGCAGGCCAAAATTGGCCGCCTCCCCCATGAGGTCTTTCTATGCCTCTACTTAGACTCCCGACTTCACTTGATTGAGTGTGATGAGCTTTTTAGGGGGTCTATTGCCCAAACAGCCATCTACCCCCGTGAAATCCTAAAAGAAGCCCTTGCTAAAAATGCTAGCGCCCTCATCGTTGCCCATAACCATCCCAGCGGCAATCCATTACCGAGCGAAGCAGATCAAAAACTCACCAAAGTACTAGCAAATGCCTTGCAACTGGTAGATATTCAGCTCCTGGATCACTGTATTGTGAGTGGCAGCGGTTTTTTCTCTTTTTCTGACTCTGGGCTTATGGATATTGGACTTGAATGATAGTAAATGCTAACTTGATAGGCAATTTTCTGCCTAGATACCCCCTTTGTGCTCAATTCCCCCCAAACAAAGCCATTTAGGGCTAGCCGAAAATAGGCTGAGACTGATACAATCTTCTTTTTTCGCAATTAATGGAGTTATGTCATGGCAAAAGTTTGCCAAGTCACTGGGAAGAAGCCGATGGTTGGCAACAATGTATCCCATGCAAACAATAAAACGAAGCGTCGCTTTTTGCCGAATTTGCAAAATCGTCGTTTCTGGGTTGAATCTGAAAACCGTTGGATTAGCTTGCGCTTAACCAATGCTGGTTTGCGCGTTATCGACAAGAACGGCATCGATGCTGTGTTGTCTGATCTTCGTGCACGTGGCGAAATTTAAGGAGCGCACAAATGGCTAAAGGCGGCAGAGAAAAAATCAAGTTAGAGTCATCAGCAGGTACTGGTCACTTCTACACAACTTCAAAAAACAAGCGTACAAAGCCTGAGAAAATGGAGATCATGAAGTTTGATCCAACCATTCGCAAGCACGTTGCTTACAAAGAAACAAAGCTGAAGTAATTACTTCTTTCAGCAAATAAAAAACCCGCTACATCAGCGGGTTTTTTATTGTCTAGAAATTCTTCTAAGCGCTTGGTTTGAAATTTTTCTTTAAGCGTAACGACGCAATCTCAATGAGAACTCACGTAGGCTTGTTAAGCCACTTTCTTCAGCGCGCTGACACCAGACGTGCAACTGAGAGAGTAACTGCTCTTTAGTGGCATTAGAGCGACCCCAGATAGCCTGTAGATCACGACGCATCTCAATCATCTTGCGTAGCTGAGCATTACTCGCCATGAGCTCCTCAAGCTTTACCTTCTCTTGCTCAGTTAAACGAGTTTCATCTTTGGCCAGCCAAGTACGCGCATCAGTTAAATGCGTAGCTAAGACCTGCATATGCTGCACTTCATTACTAAAGAAGTTGCGCAATGTCTTGCTGTAGCGCGCCATAATTTCATAGCGGTTTGCAATGATGGCTTCTAAAGTGCTCTGGTCAGCAGGACGCAAATCGCTTAGTACCGGCTTAGGCGGCGTCTTCTTCACAGTAGCCAAGCCAACTGAACTCATGATCTGAATATACATCCAACCAATATCAAACTCATACCACTTGTTCGACAGCTTCGCGCTCGTTGCAAAGGTGTGATGATTATTGTGTAGCTCTTCGCCACCAATCAAAATACCCCAAGGCACAATATTTCGGGAGGCATCTTCGTTATCAAAATTACGGTAGCCCCAATAGTGACCGATACCGTTAATGATGCCAGCTGCAGTAATCGGAATCCAGAGCATTTGTACTGCCCAAACTGTTAAGCCAATCGCGCCAAACAAAAATACATCGATGATGAGCATGATGGCAACGCCCTGCCAAGAAAACTTGGAGTAGATGTTGTGCTCGATCCAATCATCTGGAGTGCCGTGACCAAACTTATCCAAGGTCTCTTGATTGGCTGCTTCTTGTTTATAGAGTTCTGCGCCACGAGAGAGCACTGTATTAATACCCAAAACCTGTGGGCTATGAGGATCATCAACAGTTTCACATTTAGCGTGATGCTTGCGATGAATCGCCGCCCACTCTTTGGTAAGCATGCCGGTTGTTAGCCAAAGCCAAAAACGGAAGAAGTGAGAAACGATCGGATGCAGATCCAATGCCCGGTGCGCTTGGCAGCGGTGTAAGAAAATGGTCACCGCAGCAATCGTGATGTGCGTAACGATTAAGGTGAAAACAACTATCTTCCACCATGACCAATCCAAATATCCATTAGCAAGCCAATGGAGGAACAAATCAAAACCTGAAGCTGTATTCAAAAGGGAATCCCTAAAGAGGTCTAAAACTCTATTTTAGTTCTTTAGGAGTCTTCTTGTTTTTGACCTTAGTCTCTTTTTGGGCATCTTTTTCTGACTCCGCAACTGGGGTTGCAGCTTTCTTCTGGAATACAGCGCCAAAGAAGCCATCCGTTCCATGAATATGGGGCCATAACTGCCACCAAGGATTATCCGAACTACAACCTATCGGTAATTTATCCTTCGGAAACAACGGCTTAAGAACTTCAGCTGCCGGAACAGCCTCAAATTGAGGATGTTTTGCCAGAAAATCTTCGGCAATAGCTTGATTCTCTTGGGGTAACAGGCTGCAGGTGGCATAAACCAAGCGTCCGCCTGGTTTTAGCAAGCGCGCAGCTGAGGCCAAGATATTCATCTGCTTCTGATTGAGCTCCAAGACTCCAGCAGGGGTCTGGCGCCATTTCAGGTCAGGATTGCGGCGCAGGGTACCCATGCCACTACAAGGGGCATCCACTAGGACACGATCAATCTTGCCGGCCAAGCGTTTGATCTTGGCGTCATTCTCACTATCAATCCACACTGGATGCACATTAGAAAGACCGCTACGGGCCTGCCTTGGCTTCAAATTCGCTAAACGACGCTCTGATGTATCTAAAGCATACAAACGCCCTGTAGAGCGCATGATCGCCCCAATGGCCAAAGTCTTGCCGCCAGCTCCAGCGCAAAAGTCAACAACCATCTCACCACGTTTAGGTGCGAGTAAGTAAGCCAAAAGCTGACTACCCTCATCCTGCACTTCAAACATGCCGGCTTTAAAACCAGCAGTATTTTGCAGAGCAGGTTTGCCCATAATGCGCACGCCATCAGGCGCGTAAGGAGTTGGTATTGCTTGATAGCGACCGCCCAATGCATTCATCTGCACAAGCAGTTCTTCGCGATTGGTTTTCATGGTGTTCGCACGTAAATCTAACAGTGCTGGATGCATTAATGACTTAGCCAACTCTTCACGAGCTTCTTCACCAGGATATTTTCCAAATGCATCCCATAACCACTCTGGCAAATTGTTGCGCACAAGAGGATTTAATGCCGCAGGATCAACCGTTGCAAAACGTTGCAGCCACTCATATTCACCAGGCTTAAGAACATGTGCCAAGTCGGCGATAGCGCTCTCTGCACGATTAGCAGACCCCAAGCCGCCTTCAGACAGCGCAGACAGCAAACCCAATAGGGCTAAGCGTCTAGGCTGAGAGCCTTCGCCGCTCGAAGCAAATTGAGAGAACTCATTTTTACGACGCAATATGGCGAACGCACTCTCAGCAATCAAAGCACGATCGCGATTTCCGAGTTGTTTTTCTTCTCTGAAATAACGACTGACTACTCGGTCAGCTGGCTGTTCAAAACTCAGCAACTCGGGAAGTAAACGCTCAAGATGAATTGCATGCTGCGGCAATGCTTTCGCATTGGAAAAATTCTTTTGGCCTTCTGGCGCAATTAAATTACCACTGGCATTGCGACGCTCAGGACGACGCAATGGATCTTTCGATTTAGTCGCGTAACTTTTGTGTGGGGCTAGTCTGCTGCCAGATCTGCGGGGTGGACGTTCTGCACTCATAATTTAAAAAATTGCGACTCCGGGGGTTGTAACTTCACTTGATTACCTTCTATTCGCAATCGTCCATCGAGGAACCATTTTACGGCCCGCGGATAAATTTGATGCTCGGCAGCCAAAACACGGGCGGCCAAGGTGTCCGCATCATCACTTTCCAGCACTGGAACGGAGGCCTGACAAATAATTGGACCCTCATCCACACCCTCATTCACGAAGTGCACGGTGGCACCATGCTCTTTCACTCCAGCCTCCAGAGCCCGCTCGTGGGTATGTAAACCGGGGAAGGCGGGCAACAAGGCTGGATGGATATTGATCAAGCGACCCTCAAAATGGCGAATAAAGCCTGGAGTCAAAATTCTCATAAAGCCTGCAAGAACCACCAAATCAGCCCCTAAGGCATCAATCTGCGCAATTAAGGCAGCATCAAAGGATTCTCGGGTCGCGTGCTCTTTATGCTCAATGGTAAAGGCCGGAATACCCTGCGAGCGAGCAAAATCAAGGCCCTTAGCCGCCGAGTGATTCGCTATAACCCCAGCAAAAGTGACTGGCCATTGCTCTTTTTGAGCCATTTTGACGATAGCCTCGAAATTAGATCCGCGGCCGGAGATTAAGGTAACGATAGAAGGCATGCCCACAATATAATTGATGGCTACCCTGAAAGCGATTTTGTGAACGTATTCCGTGGCCCCACCCAGTTTTCTGCAGGACCAGCCTGTGCCCTAACCATCGGTAATTTCGATGGCGTGCACAGGGGTCATCGCGCCCTACTCAAGGAGTTGGTTGATGGTGCCAAGGATCAAGGCCTGGTTAGTTGTGTAATGACCTTTGAGCCTCATCCAAAAGAATTCTTTTCACCAGAACAAGCCCCGCCCCGCATTCTGAATTTGCGCGACAAATTAGCCGCACTTGCCGAGCTTGGAATAGATCGTGTTGTTGTAGAGCACTTCAACTCTGCTTTTGCCAAACTGTCGCCCGAAGAATTTGTTTCAGAAATTATTGTGAAACGACTGAACGCTAAATGGATTTTGATTGGTGATGATTTTTGCTATGGTGCAAAACGTGCAGGCAACTTTGCCAGCCTAAAAGCTGCTGGTGAAAAATATGGCTTTAAAGTCTCTAGCATCCAAACCATTCAAGAAAATGGTGAGCGTATTTCTAGTTCTGCACTTCGTACTGCGCTAGCTTCTGGTGACATGCAGTTAGCAGAAAAATTATTAGGGCGTCCTTACGGAATATCTGGGCACGTGCTTCATGGTCAGAAGCTAGGACGTCAACTTGGGTTCCCCACTTTGAATTTAGCGGTTGCCAATCATCTCCACCATCGCAAACCGGCAACGACCGGAATCTTCACTGCACAAGTGTTAGGCTTAAGCGATAAGCCACTGCCTGCTGTGGCGAGCTTGGGTGTTAGACCAACAGTGGAAGATGAAGGCAGAGTATTGCTAGAAACTCACATTTTTGATTACAACGCGGATGTTTACGGAAAAATTATTACCGTAGAACTATTAGAAAAAATCCGTGATGAGGCGAAGTATCCGGACCTCGAAACCCTTACACAAGCGATTGCAGCAGATGCAACACATGCCAGAAATTATTTCCAGAAAAAAGCTTATGTCTGAAAAAGAAAACTCTTATCCCGTCAATCTACTAGATACTTCTTTCCCAATGCGAGGAGATCTAGCTAAGCGCGAACCACAATGGGTAGCTGGCTGGCAAAAAAACAAGCTCTACGAAAAGATTCGTGCGGCCCATGCCAATCAACCAAAATTCATTCTGCATGATGGCCCTCCATATGCAAATGGCGATATTCATATTGGACACGCAGTAAACAAGATTTTGAAAGACATGATCGTCAAATCACGCTGGCTCATGGGCTTTGACTCTGTTTATGTACCCGGCTGGGATTGCCATGGTATGCCGATTGAAATTCAGATTGAAAAAGAGTTTGGCAAGAATTTACCAACTGCCGAAGTGCAATCCAAAGCACGTGCCTATGCTCATGTTCAAGTGGAAAAACAGAAGAAAGATTTTGAACGCTTAGGTGTATTAGGTGATTGGAATAACCCCTACCTCACTATGAACTTCCGCAATGAGGCTGATGAAATTCGTGCCCTTGGGAAAATCTGGGAAAAAGGATATGTCTTCCGCGGATTGAAACCGGTGAACTGGTGCTTTGATTGTGGCTCCGCGCTAGCTGAAGCGGAAGTGGAATACCAAGATAAAACTGACCCAACGGTGGATGTTGGCTTTGCCTTTGATGATGTACAGCGCCCACAGCTGGCAAAAGCATTTGGACTTGCTGAGCTACCAAATAAACCAGGTCAAATTGTCATCTGGACAACAACTCCTTGGACCATTCCTGCCAACCAAGCAATGAATGTCCACCCAGAACTTACTTACGCCTTAGTAGATGTTGGCAATAAGTTATTAATTCTGGCAAAGGACCGAGTTGAGATTTGTTTGCAAGACTATGGTCTAGAGGGCGAAGTGATTGCCACTTGCCAGGGTGCTCAATTGGCAAACATTTCTTTCTGGCATCCGCTAGCGCCATTGCATGAGGGCTATAAGCGTCTCTCACCTATTTATCCGGCAGAGTACGTTACCTTAGATACCGGTACTGGCATTGTTCACTCTGCGCCCGCTTATGGCGAGGAGGACTTTAAGTCTTGTAAAGCCAATAAGCTTGCTGATAAAGATATTCTGAATCCAGTCATGGGTAATGGCGTTTACGCATCTTGGTTGCCACTCTTCGCCAATGAATATATCTGGAAAGCCAATCCCAAAATTGTTGAAGCTATGCGCGAAGCAGGCAGTCTCCTGCGTGATAAAACGTATACCCACTCATACATGCATTGCTGGCGTCACAAGTCGCCTATTATTTATCGCGCAACCTCACAATGGTTTGCCAGCATGGACAAGAAACCGTCCGATGGCAAAGCAAGTTTGCGTGAGACTGCATTAGCGGGCATCGATAGCACTGAGTTCTTCCCGGCATGGGGTAAACAACGTCTTAACAGCATGATTGCCAATCGTCCGGACTGGACTTTGTCACGTCAGCGCCAATGGGGCGTGCCAATGGCGTTCTTTGTACATAAGGAAAGTGGTGAACCACATCCACGTACTGTTGAACTACTCGAAGAAATCGCTAAGCGTGTAGAAAAAGAAGGTATTGAAGCCTGGCAAAAATTGGAAGTTGCCGAGCTTCTGGGCGAAGAAGCTGCCCAGTATGAAAAGAACCGTGACACCTTAGATGTCTGGTTTGATTCTGGAACAACCCATTGGCATGTCATTCGTGGATCGCACCGTGATGAGTTATTAACTGCTGACGCAGAAACACCAAACGGTCGCTTGGCTGATTTATATCTCGAGGGTTCAGACCAACATCGTGGTTGGTTCCACTCCTCATTGCTGACTGGCGCCATGCTCGATGGCAAGCCACCATATAAGGCACTCCTTACGCATGGCTTTACCGTCGATGGTCAAGGCCGCAAGATGAGTAAATCTGTGGGCAATGTGATTGCGCCTCAACAAGTTGCCGACAAACTCGGTGCTGAGATCATTCGCCTCTGGGTTGCCTCTACCGACTACTCAGGTGAAATGACGATCTCAGACGAGATTCTCAAACGCGTTACTGAGAGCTATCGTCGTATTCGTAATACTTTGCGTTTCTTGCTAGCCAACCTATCAGATTTTGATCCTAGCAAGCACACGATGCCTGCTGAGCAGTGGCTTGAGATTGATCGCTACGCAGTTGCTCTTGCTAATCAATTGCAGAGTGATACGGAGGCGCATTACAAAGCATATGAATTCCAACCAGCAGTAGCTCGCATGCTGTCTTTCTGCTCCGAGGACTTGGGCGGCTTCTATTTGGATATTCTGAAGGATCGCCTCTACACGAGCGCACCCGACTCTCCTGACCGTCGCGCTGCTCAGAACGCCCTATTCCATATCACCCGAAACCTCTTAAAGTGGCTATCGCCATTCCTCTCCTTCACCGCAGAGGAGGCCTGGAAAGACTTCCCCCATGGCTCAGGCAGCAAGCCTGCAGAATCGATCTTTATGGAAGAGTTTGGCAAGTTCCCTGAGATTGCTCATGCTGAGGAATTGCTGGCTAAATGGAATCGTATTCGTGAAATTCGTTCTGAAGTAACTAAAGCAATTGAGATTGAGCGCGAAGCAGGTAATGTAGGCTCATCGCTGCAAGCTGAACTCACGATCAAAGTCGGTGATGTTGATTTCGCCATCCTCCACTCATTAGAAGATGATTTACGCTTTGTAACCATCACCTCTAGCGCCAATATTGAACTCAGTAATGAGGGGTTAGAAGTTTTGGTACGCGGTAGCCAATATAAAAAATGTGGGCGCTGCTGGCATCACACCAAAGATGTAGGAAGCAATGCCGACCATCCAGAATTATGTGGTCGCTGTATTAGCAACTTGTTTGGTGATGGTGATCACCGCCTCTTCGCTTGAGTAGCAGCCATATGAAAAGTCTTGCTCTACCTCGTTATCTAGCAATTGCTGTCATCGTGTTATTGCTAGATCAACTTAGCAAGTGGTCAGCACTCAGTAATTTGCAAATGGGTGTACCTGAACCTGTTCTGCCTTTTATGAACTGGCTACTCCTCTTTAATCCAGGTGCCGCGTTTTCATTTCTGGCGCAAGGCTCTGGTTGGCAGCGCTGGTTCTTCACCATTCTTGGGCTAGTAGCCTCTGTTTACATTATTTGGATGCTATATAAAAACCAAAGCGATAAGCTACTCTGCATAGCCTTGAGCTTCATTCTGGGTGGCGCACTTGGTAATGTCTTAGATCGCGTAATGTATGGTGCTGTAGTCGACTTTATTGACTTACATTACGGCAATTGGCATTGGCCCGCATTTAATGTGGCCGATAGCGCCATCTGCATCGGTGCTGCCCTCATTATTTGGGGTGAATTACGCAAGTCATTTGGCAAATCCGCCCAATCCCATTAAGCTGGCGCCATGCAATCACTTATTAATAAGAAGATCGTTCTCGGAATCTCTGGTGGGATAGCGGCATATAAAGCCCCTGAGCTTGCACGTCAACTCATGCAAGAAGGCGCATCCGTACAAGTAGTGATGACCGAGGCTGCACAGCAATTTGTGACCCCTGTAACCATGCAAGCCCTCACAGGTAATCCGGTTTACCTGAGTCAATGGGATAGCACCATTCCAAACAATATGGCGCACATTGAGTTATCTCGTTCTGCAGATGCCATTCTGATTGCCCCTGCAAGCGCTGATCTCATGGCCAAGCTTTCTCTGGGCTTAGCTGATGACTTATTGACTACCTTATGCCTTGCAAGAGATTGCCCTCTCTTGCTGACTCCGGCGATGAACAAGCAGATGTGGGAGCATGCAGCTACCCAAAGAAGCATCAAACGGCTTGCGGACGATGGCGTTATCCTTCTTGGGCCTGCCAGCGGCTTCCAAGCTTGTGGCGAAGTGGGTATGGGCAGAATGCTTGAGCCTACAGAAATCACTGAGCAAGTCATTGCCTTCTTTCAGAAAAAAGTATTGGCCGGCAAAAAAGTATTAATTACTGCAGGCCCCACATTTGAAGCGATTGATCCAGTGCGTGGCATCACCAATCACAGCTCGGGCAAGATGGGTTTTGCTATTGCAAGAGCTGCTGTTGAGGCTGGCGCTCAAGTCCATTTAATTGCTGGGCCATGTAATCTCAGTACCCCACTTGAAGCTACCGGACAAATCACCCGTACCAATGTCGTTAGCGCCAAAGAAATGCATGCGGCTACTCTGAGTGCAACTGACTGCGATGTTTTCTTTGCAGTCGCCGCCGTCGCTGACTGGGGCATTGCTAAGCCCGCCAAAGAAAAAATGAAGCGCCAAGGTAATCAAGCGCCTCATCTAGAGTTTTCAGCTAACCCAGACATTCTGCTTGATGTTGCTAAGACAGTGAAAACTAAAGGTGGTAAGCCGCACCCCTATTGCGTAGGCTTTGCAGCAGAGTCAACAGATCTAGAAAAGCATGCCGATGAGAAGCGCCAGCGCAAAGGTATCCCAATGATTGTTGGCAACATTGGTCCCGATACATTCGGCAGCGACCTCAATCAATTGCTCGTGATTGACACCAGCGGCAGCAAAAAAATTGCTAAAGCAGAAAAGCTTCAGCTTGCACGTCAACTCATTGCGCTAGTTGCTAAGAAAATTTAAATCCCCGTTTTAGGAACATCATGCAATCTCTCCAAGTCAAAATTCTCGACGAACGTATGCGCGATCAGTTGCCAAGCTATGGCACCCCTGGCAGCGCTGGATTAGATCTGCGCGCCTGTATTGATGAAGCAATCGAGATTGCCCCTGGTCAAACGGTGCTCGTGCCTACCGGATTAGCAATCTATGTTGAAGATCCACGCTATGCGGCCTTTATTCTGCCGCGCTCTGGCTTAGGCCATAAGCATGGCATCGTTCTTGGTAACTTAGTTGGCTTAATTGACTCAGACTATCAAGGCCAGCTCATGGTGAGCACTTGGAATCGCGGCTCCACTTCATTTAAGCTCGAGCCGATGGAGCGTTTAGCTCAATTGGTTGTCATGCCGGTACAACAAGTAGAGCTCAAGGTAGTTGACGAGTTCACCGAGAGTAGTCGTGGCGCCGGTGGCTTTGGCAGCACAGGACGTGCCTAATTAAAACACTCTAACGAGTGGTAGCGAGTGCTCTTTTGCGACTAAATGCTAGGGGCAGAAAACCTAAAAGCAAACCTCCAACTCCCATCATGATGGTAAATGCATCAAAAGTCGGGATGCTGTAAATAGCAACGAATACCATGAATGCGCCTGAGAACCCAGGCCATATAACATATGCCATCGCTGACCCGAAGCCGGCATTGAGTTTTTTCCTGTAATGCCATGCACAAGCAAAGCCAGTCAAACTCATATAAAAACAAATCTGAAATCCAATTGCCAAAATGGAGCTGGTCAAGATTGCTTTCACTGAAGGCATAAAGGATGAGGAAAAAAGTAATATCACCCCTAAAAACCAAATAACAAAAGTAGCTACCCAAGGCGTCTTATATTGGTCATGCACTTTTGCGTAGACCGGATGCAACATACCATCTCGCGCCATTGCAAACATGCTGCGACTGAATTGCAAAATTTGAGTCTCTATCGTTCCGACCGTACTAAATATGGTGCAAAAGACTGCAAGATAACTCCAGGGTGCCGGGAATAATTTATTGGCAATTGCAAAAAGGACATTGGTACCAGAGTCGGCAATTTCACGATCAGTTAAGACCATTAAAACCACAACCATCATCAGCACAAAGAAAAGCATCATATTCAGTACCGACCAAAATGCCCCCTTACCTGCAGCCCCACCTGCGTTTTTTTGCCCACCCTTACTCTCCTCACTTAAGTTCATGGTGACATCCCAGCCCCAGAAGAAAAAGATGGCCGTAAGCGCACCCGTAGCGAATAGTTGCGGAGAAAAAGAGAGCGGAGAAATCCATACAAAGGAAGGTGGGTGTGCCGGCTTTGACCAGTAACTCATCAGTCCACCAGCAATCAGCACGAATAAAATGACAGACTCAAAAAGAGTGAGCGCGATTTGCATAAAACTGGAATGCTTTATGCCCCGCCCAACAATTAATGAAACCACCGTTAACCAGACGGCAGCTATTGCTGAAATGAGTTGGGTGTTTTCAGCTTGATCAGGAGCGATGAGCAGCAAGGTAGAACTAGCCGCAGGAATGGTTGCCGAAACCATGAAAAAAATAGAGGCAATCAATAAACCCCAGCCAGCAAAGAATCCCCAAGCAGGTCCAAAAACATGACCCACCCAAGCATAGGCGGCACCAGCGTTAGGCTGAATCTTGCTCAAATGAATGAAAGCTAAGGTGATCCCAAACATAATGAGGCCGCAATACAAAATGCTTCCTACAGATAAAACACCGACCGAGGCAACAATAGCCGCGCTAGTTACGGCAACACTAAAGGCGGGCGCGGTCCCCGCAATACCCATAATGATTGACTCAAATACGCCTAGTGAATTTTCTGCCAAACCATCGGATGAGCTCATATATAGAAATATTGCTTAAATTGCCTAAAGAAGAGATTCTATTATTAAATAACCTAGGCGACGAACTTCAGCAAATTGTTTGCAAACGAGTAATAAAAAACCACCCGAAGGTGGCTCTCCTTAGATTACAAATTGCTTACTTACGAATATGGGCCTTACGTGCCGCATCTTGTGACATGCCTGCACCAGCGCCTTCACGAGATTCTTTTTCAGCAGTAATTTCTTTACGGCGCTCTTTGCAAGAACCAGCAATCTCCTGCAAAGCCTTACGAGCGCGTGCTGCAGAAGCTTTAATACCTTTGCCTTGAAACTTTTCATTCTCAGCTTTGTAGTTTTCAAAAGCTTCTAGTAATTTATCGTGATGAGACATATCTTCCTTTTTTGGGTTGTTTTTATTTAAAAAATTAGCGAATTAAATTTCTTCAGCAGGTGCTACATCAGCTTTAGAACGTTTTCCTGGCAATACTGGAGCATCAAAGTTCAATAGGACTTTGCCATCAGCATCAATATCAACATCCACATGACCGCCTTGAGCTAACTTACCAAACAGCAGCTCATCAGCAAGTGCTTTACGCACAGTGTCTTGAATAATGCGTTGCATCGGACGAGCGCCCATTAAAGGATCGAAGCCATGCTTGGCCAAATGGGCTCGCAAGGCAGGGCTAAATGTTGCATCCACTTTCTTCTCATGGAGTTGCTCCTCTAACTGCATCAAGAACTTATCAACCACGCGCATGATGATCGACTCATCAAGAGCTTTAAAGGAAACAATGGCATCCAAGCGATTGCGGAACTCTGGCGTAAAGAACTTCTTGATATCAGCCATCTCATCACCAGACTCACGCGCATTGGTAAAGCCAATGGTTGATTTCTGCATTGCCTCAGCGCCGGCATTGGTGGTCATGATGATGATCACGTTACGGAAATCGGTCTTGCGACCATTGTTATCCGTCAAAGTGCCATGATCCATCACCTGCAAGAGAATATTGAAAATATCTGGGTGAGCTTTTTCAATTTCATCAAGCAAAAGCACGCAATGTGGCTTCTTATTAACAGCTTCAGTGAGTAAGCCGCCTTGATCAAATCCTACATAACCTGGAGGCGCACCAATCAAGCGACTCACTGCATGACGCTCCATGTACTCGGACATATCAAAACGGAGCAACTCAATACCTAGAATGTAGGCAAGCTGTTTAGCAACTTCAGTCTTACCAACACCAGTTGGTCCGGAGAACAAGAATGAACCAATTGGACGATCGATCTTGCCTAGACCAGCACGAGTCATTTTGATAGCACTAGCCAAGGCCTCGATCGCAGGATCTTGACCGAAGACCACACTCTTAATGTCACGATCCAGAGTTTGCAACTTACTACGGTCATCGACTGTGACTGATTGTGGCGGTATGCGGGCAATCTTTGCCACAATTTCTTCAATCTCTGGGCGACCAATAGTTTTCTTCTGCTTAGACTTCGGCAAAATACGTTGAGCGGCACCGGCTTCATCGATGACGTCAATCGCCTTATCTGGCAAATGACGATCATTGATATAGCGAGCAGAAAGTTCTGCGGCAGCAACTAATGCACCAGCCGCATACTTCACGCTGTGATGCTCCTCAAAGCGCGACTTTAAGCCGCGTAAGATTTGCACTGTTTGATCTACGGTTGGCTCTACAACATCCACCTTCTGGAAACGACGTGATAAAGCCGCATCCTTTTCAAAGATGCCACGGTATTCCGTAAAGGTGGTTGCGCCAATACATTTCAACTGGCCATTAGACAAAGCAGGCTTCAATAAATTGCTCGCATCCAATGTGCCGCCAGAAGCCGCACCCGCTCCAATCAGCGTATGAATCTCATCAATAAATAAAACACCATGAGTGTGATCTTTGAGTGACTTGAGAACACTCTTCAAGCGTTGCTCAAAATCACCACGGTATTTAGTGCCCGCTAAAAGAGCACCCATGTCTAAAGAGTAAACAGTCGCGTTAGCCAAAATATCCGGCACGTCGCCCTTCACAATTCTCCAGGCCAAGCCCTCAGCAATTGCTGTCTTACCTACGCCAGCCTCGCCCACCAATAACGGATTATTTTTGCGACGACGGCAGAGCACTTGAATCACGCGCTCTACCTCGCTCTCGCGCCCAATTAATGGGTCAATCTTGCCTTGACGGGCCATTACATTGAGGTTCTGGGTATATTGCTCAAGAGGGCTTTCTTTACCAGAAGATGCAGATTCCTCAGCCTCCTGCGAAGGCTCAACGGACTTGACATGCTCTGATTGATCTTTACGCACACCATGACTGATGAAGTTCACGACATCTAAACGGGTAACGCCCTGCTGTTGCAAGAAATAAACCGCATGCGAATCTTTTTCACCGAAGATGGCGACCAGCACATTTGCGCCGGTCACTTCTTTCTTGCCGTTTGATGTTGACTGCACGTGCATGATGGCGCGCTGAATCACACGCTGAAATCCCAGCGTGGGTTGCGTATCTACTTCATCATTCCCCGGCACCACAGGCGTGTTGTCGTTAATAAAGTTTTTGAGTTGAGCGCGCAGCTCTGCGATATTGACTGCGCAAGCCTTTAAGACTTCGACCGCAGTAGCGTTATCCAGCAAAGCCGCGAGCAAATGCTCGACTGTGATGAACTCATGTCGCGATGCCCTTGCGTCAACAAACGCCATGTGCAAACTCGCTTCTAATTCTTGGGCAATCATGCTTCCTCCATAGTGCACTGTAGTGGGTGACCCGCTTCACGGGAGAGTTCGATAACTTGATGCACTTTCGTAGCGGCAACATCGCGGGTAAATACTCCGCAAACGCCCTTGCCAACTAAATGTACTTGCAACATGATGCGTGTAGCTGTTTCATGATCCTTATTAAAATACTCCTGAATCACCATCACCACAAATTCCATTGGCGTGTAATCGTCATTCATTAATAAAACTTTATACATCGAAGGCGCCTTAACTTGCTCGATTTGCTTTTCGAGCAGAAGGGTATCTTCAACGTACGGATTGCTGGGGTTGCCAGTGGTGGGATTTTTGGGAGCGCGACTCATGAGAAACATTCTAAACACAGATATCCAAACTTTAATTTACAGGGGCCATGTTGCGAAAAACACGCAAAAACCCCTCTTAAACCCATATTGGGGCATTTTTCGATAAAAAAAGGGGTAATTACTAGGGGGTAGGGACATATAACTCCTTGACACCCCTCGAAAAAGGGCAAACAATCGGGGGGTAGGCTTCAAGAGAGGTTCTATTTAGGCGTGTTGTGGATTGAGACTGATTAAAAAGTATTTACCCTCATCACGGTTGTTTTAAGTTTATGTAATGGAGTTCGCATGGCGACCGGAATTGTTAAGTGGTTCAATGATGCAAAAGGTTTTGGCTTTATCAAACCTGATGATGGTGAAGAAGAGTTGTTCGCGCATTTCAGCGCAATTACTATGCCTGGGTTCAAAACCCTCAAGGAAAACCAAAAGGTAACGTTTGACATTACCCAAGGTCCTAAAGGCAAGCAAGCTACCAATATCCAAGCGGCTTAATAGTCCTTAGATCATTATTAAAAACCCAGGATTCGTTCCTGGGTTTTTTTTCGCCTGCAATTTGTATGACTTAAAATACACAGCATGTCTATATCAATCTCCGGCACTTCACAATTATTGCGCCAAGTATTTTCTACTGCGCTCTTTCTTTACTCCACCCTAACGCTCGCCCAGGTTAACGTCGGTCTACCCAACATTGAATTAAAGACGGGCATCTACCGTATTCAGGCTGAGCTTGCCGATACACCGAAGGCTAGAGAAGTTGGTCTCATGAACCGAGCCAGCATGCCAACCAATTCTGGAATGTTATTTATATTCGAACAAAAAGCTGGTCACTGCTTCTGGATGAACAACACCAAGATCCCGCTCTCGATTGCGTTCATTGCAGATGATGGCAAGATTGTGAACATTGAAGAGATGCAGGCTGAAACTACCAACAATCACTGCCCTAAAGCAGCTGTGCGCTATGCACTGGAAATGAACAAGCAGTGGTTCTCTGAGCGTGTGATCGTCCCAGGGACGGTTGTTACGGGTTTGCCGAGAAATTAATTCAACATCACTCAAATCCATTGATGTTAGGCCAATAAAAAACGCAGACCGAGGTCTGCGTTTTGTTTGTGGGCACCTTTGATTTATTCAAAATGGCAAACGTAGTGCACTGGTTGCTCAGCACGAATAATGAAGTAACCGCCCTTTTCCACTTCCCAGCTTTGACCAGCCTTGAACTCTTGCTCAGGGGCCCCATTGATGCTGACAAAAGCATTGCCATCAACTACTTCCATAATCTCCCTAGTGCTTAAGTCAAAACGCAAGGTGCTTGGCAATACCACACCAACTGACTTACGAACGCCATTAGGCAATGTCACAGTATGAGAAACACACTTGCCATCAAAAAATACATTGGCCTTCTTGCCTACGGAAACTTGGTCAAATTGCATCTTGGTTCTTTCTATTCTGTTAGGTTCTAATAGTTTGCTTGTTTTATTGTTTTTTATTTCTTGGCGCGCTTACGTCTAGCTGTTTCAGCAATACGCATACGTAATGCATTGAGCTTAATAAAGCCGCCAGCATCTGCTTGGTTATATGCGCCACCGTCATCATCAAAGGTTGCAATATTTTGATCAAACAAAGTATTTGCTGAATCACGTGAAATCACGGAGACGGAACCTTTGTAGAGCTTGAGGCGCACAACGCCATTCACAGCCAGTTGTGTATGGTCAATCAAGGTTTGGAGTGCGAGACGCTCTGGCGCCCACCACAAACCGTTGTAGATCAAACTGGCATAGCGAGGCATCAAATCATCCTTTAAGTGGGCTACTTCACGGTCCAAGGTGATGCTTTCGATACCACGATGAGCCTTTAGAAGAATGGTGCCGCCAGGCGTTTCGTAACAGCCACGGCTCTTCATGCCAACAAAGCGGTTTTCTACTAGGTCGAGACGACCAATGCCATGTTTACCACCAAGACGATTTAATTCAGCCAACAACTCATGTGGCTTATAGGCTTTTCCATCAATTGCTACCGGGTCGCCAGCCTTAAATTCGAGCTCGATAATTTCTGGGGCATCTGGAGCCTTTTCAGGAGAAACGGTCCAACGCCACATAGACTCTTCTGCCTCTGCGTTTGGATTCTCGAGGTGACGGCCTTCATAGCTAATGTGCAAGAGGTTCGCATCCATTGAGTACGGTGAACCGCCTTGCTTATGCTTCATCTCAACCGGAATGCCATGCTTTTCTGCGTAAGCCATCAACTTCTCACGTGAGAGAAGATCCCATTCACGCCAAGGAGCGATTACCTTGATTCCTGGTTCAAGGGCGTAGTAACCTAATTCAAAGCGAACCTGGTCATTTCCCTTGCCGGTCGCGCCGTGCGATACAGAGTCAGCGCCAGTCAAGCGAGCAATTTCAATTTGGCGCTTAGCGATTAATGGGCGCGCAATAGAGGTGCCCAACAAATATTCACCCTCGTAAATCGTATTCGCACGGAACATTGGGAACACAAAGTCACGAACAAACTCTTCGCGCAAGTCATCAATAAAAATGTTTTCAGGCTTGATGCCAAATTGCAAAGCCTTAGCGCGTGCTGGCTCCAGCTCTTCGCCCTGACCTAAGTCAGCGGTAAAGGTCACGATCTCGCAGCCATAAGTATCTTGAAGCCACTTCAAGATCACGCTAGTATCTAGACCGCCAGAATACGCTAAGACTGCTTTTTTAATATCGGACATGTTTTTCTTATTCAATCAAAATTAATGAAAACGAATTGCTTGTTATTTGTTAATTATTTTATTGCTGAAGTTTTATTACTTAATCCAAACGACCACAGAGTAAATATTCCATTAGGGCCTTTTGGACATGCAAACGATTTTCCGCCTCTTCCCAAACAATACTTTGTGGTCCGTCAATCACTTCTGCTGAAACCTCTTCACCACGGTGCGCTGGCAAGCAGTGCATAAACAGCGCATTAGGCTTAGCTAATGCCATCAACTCTTCATCCACCATCCAATCCTGGAAAGCATTCATGCGTAAAGTATTTTCGTCTTCATAACCCATGCTGGTCCAGACGTCGGTGCTCACTAGGTCAGCCCCGTTGCAGGCTTCTTTAGGATCGGCGCAAATGGTTAAATGCTTGGCGGATTTCGGCGACAAACGTGTTGCATCCAACTGATAGCCCTCTGGCGCAGAGAAGCGCAACTGAAAATCTAAACATTCAGCCGCTTGTATCCAGGTATAGGCCATATTATTGGCATCACCTACCCAAGCTACCGTCTTTCCTTGAATCGGGCCACGGGCCTCTACAAACGTGAAGATATCGGCCAATACTTGGCAAGGGTGAAATTCGTTTGTTAGGCCATTGATTACCGGCACCCGTGAATTCGATGCAAAACGCTCAATAATGTCTTGGCCAAAGGTGCGAATCATGATGATGTCAGTCATCCTTGAAATCACCTGAGCAGCATCCTCTACAGGCTCGCCACGCCCCAATTGGGTATCTCTGGTGTTCAGGTATACCGCATGACCACCAAGCTGATGGATGCCCGCCTCGAAGGACAGACGAGTACGGGTGGAGTGCTTCTCAAAAATCATGGCCAAAGTGCGGTCATGCAGTGGATGCCAAGTTTCATAGCTCTTGAATTTGGCCTTAAGCCACGCCGAACGCTTGAGTAAATAGTCGTACTCTTGACGAGTCAGGTCGGAAAACTGCAGGTAGTGCTTTACCTTACCGGGCACTTGAGGCTTTGCCAGCGATGTCATAGTTGAGCTTTCTACTAAAGTTTTGGCTTGCATTTTTTTCTTCAAACATTCGGCTGCACGAAAATAGACCCTAAAGCCATCTTACGGCCAACTTGGGCTGTTAAGCTAGAGGACTTAGTAATACTATTTCTTACAACCATCATTACGCGAACTTGAACCACAAAAAGCTTTTCATTCAAGGCATTACCACTTCTGGCAAACCATTTCGACCCAGCGATTGGGCGGAGCGTCTGTGCGGGGTGATGGCTACTTTTCGCCCTCCCGGTGATTCCGGGGACCCTCGCTTCACTTATTCGCCCTATGTCAGACCAGTGCTTATTGCAAAAGTGAAATGCGTTGTTATTGATACTCGACTGAGGGATCTAGATCCCCGAGCGCTAGACTTTGTCATGAACTTTGCCAAAGACAATAGCCTACCAATCGAAGAGGCGTGTGAGTTCAACCCAACAACCCCAGCCCAGCCTTAAAAACAAAAACCCGCTCTGATGAGGAGCGGGCTTAGGTCGAAACTACTTCGACCAGCCTAAAACTAAAACTGTATTACGCTGCCATCGCTTTGATAGCTGCAGACAAACGTGACTTCTGACGAGCTGCAGTGTTTTTGTGAGCAATCTTTTTGTCAGCAATCTTGTCGATTGTTGCTTGAGTTGCCGCGAAAACTTTCGCTGCAGAAGCTTTGTCACCAGTTTCAATCGCTTTACGAACTGCCTTAATGGAAGTGCGGAGCTTTGAACGCAAACTGGAGTTATGTTCGTTTTGTTTTACTGCTTGGCGTGCACGCTTGCGCGCTTGTGCTGTATTGGCCATCTTTAAACCTTGCCTCTATAAATTGCAAAATGCGATTAGTTAAAAATCTTGCGGACTTGCCAGAATCATAAGCAAGCTCGCCAAAACCCAAGATTTTACCTTAAAGGGGCAAAAAAGCCCAGCCGACCGATAAATAGGTGAAAATCGCCTCATGAATCTGCTTTCTGCCGCTGCCAAGGTCAGCTCCCTAACTATGCTGTCCCGTATTACGGGCCTGCTCCGGGAGACCCTCATTGCCCGTAGTTTCGGGGCTTCCGAGTGGACAGATGCCTTTAATGTGGCTTTTAGACTACCCAATTTGCTACGTCGGCTATTTGCCGAAGGGGCCTTTTCTCAAGCTTTTGTGCCGATTTTGGGCGAAATTGCCACAAACGAAGACCAAACCAAGGCCAAAATCCTCATAAATGCAGTCGCCACGCTCTTATTTTGGGCTTTGCTGCTTACGGTACTACTGGGAGTCATTGGCGCCCCAGTGCTCATTCTGGTCATTGCCACAGGGTTTAAAGGTGGTCCAGCCTATGACGCCAGCGTCGTTATGACCCGAATCATGTTCCCCTATATCGGGCTAATTTCTATGGTCTCCCTCTCAGCGGGGATCTTGAACACCTATCACCGCTTTGCAATCCCGGCATTTACGCCTGTCTTGCTCAATCTTGCCTTAATTGGTAGCGCCATCTTTTTGGCGCCCCACTTAGAGCAACCAATTTATGCCTTAAGTATTGGTGTTTTACTTGGTGGAATACTGCAACTTGCCCTTCAAGTTCCAACGCTTGCTCGCCTCGGCCTATTGCCTCGCATTGGTTTATTGCCTGGCGCCATCAAATCAGCCGTCACCAATCCGGAAGCTCGGCGCGTCATGAAATTAATGGGGCCGGCAGTATTTGCTGTTTCTGTCGCACAAATCTCCCTCATCATTAATACCAACATTGCTTCACGTCTGCAGGCGGGAAGTGTGTCGTGGCTATCCTACGCAGATCGCTTAATGGAATTTCCAACTGCACTACTGGGTGTTGCCCTAGGAACCGTTCTTTTGCCAAGCCTCAGCAAGGCCAATGCCAAAAACGATTTAGTACATGCCGGTGAATTACTCATCTGGGGATTGCAACTCACATTCTTACTGGCCGCGCCTTGCGCAATTGCACTCTTTATTTTTGGTGAGCCTTTGGCGGCAGTCTTGTATCACTACGGTAAATTCAGTGCGCTTGATGTCGTGATGACGCAACGTGCATTAGCGGCTTATGGTGTTGGCCTCATTGGTTTAATTCTGGTAAAAATTTTGGCACCCGGATTTTATTCACGTCAAGACATCCGCACCCCCGTCAAGATTGGATTACTCGTTTTAGTAGCCACCCAGTTAGCCAACCTAGTATTTGTTCCCTGGCTTGGGCATGCTGGCCTTGCCCTTTCAGTTGGTACTGGCGCCTGTCTAAACGCCGCCCTGCTATGGGTTGGCCTGCATCGACGCGGAGCTCTACCTAATTCAGGCTGGCTCAAGTACCTCGGTCAGCTATTGTTAGCTCTCATCCCCTTCGCAGCAGTGCTTTTTTATGCTGCTGGCACACACAATTGGATTGCCCTCCAAGCTGAGCCATGGCTACGTATTGGCTTGGTGGGGGCATGGCTAGGTCTTGCGGCCATTGTTTACTTCGCATCACTAGGTTTAGTTGGAATTCGCTGGCAAAAATTCTTGCGTCATGCAAAATAGCCAGTATGCCAACACAACAACTCGACTATTTCACCTCCCTAGTTGCTGAAGACGAACATCTTCCTTTAACGGAGGCAGCAATCGCTGTCGCACAGCACGCTTATCCTGATTTAGATGTTCAAGGGGCTCTCGATCAAATTGATGAGATGGGTAACAAACTCAAAACTCGCATCACGCCTGATACCTCACCCGTTCAGCGCTTACAAATTTTGAAGCATTTCTTTTATACCGAGCTGGGTTTTGGTCCGAACCCAAATGATTTCTATGCTCCAGAAAATTCGTACTTGCATTACATCCTTGAAAATCGCAGAGGGATCCCCATCTCATTAGCTATTTTGATGATGGAATTAGGCAATCAAATTGGCTTGAAAATTCGGGGTGTTTCATTTCCGAATCACTTCATGATGCGCATCTCTTTGCAACAGGGTGAAGTCATCATGGATCCCTTGACCGGTGAATCGTTATCAAAGACTCAGTTACAAGAAATGCTTGATCCCTACCTGGACGCCAAAGGCTATCGGGGTGAGTTGAGTCTGCCGCTCAATATCTTCCTACGTGCTTCTAGCTCGAGAGAGATTCTGTCGCGCTTTCTGAGAAACCTCAAAATGATTTACTCAGAACATGAGCGCTGGGAGCGTTTACTAGGCATTCAAGAGCGTTTGGTGATCCTGTTACCAGACTCTATTGAAGAGATTCGGGACCGGGGTTTGATTTTTGCGCAACTTGAGTACTTACGTCCCGCATTGGCGGATATGCATCGCTATCTCAGCGAAGTTCCAGAAGCTGAGGATGCTGGCGACATCCGCGAGCACATTGCCACACTTGAAAGTCAAACCAAGCTGCACTAAGGCCGAGTGGGCATTAGTGTTAGTACTTTGGTTTTTAAACTTCTGTTAGCTTTTCTTACGCTGAAAAATTTTGTAGGCTGCTGCAAATAAAACCGGCACAGCAGCTGCACCCACGCCTACCAGGACGATCACATTGAGATTCTGGCGAATGACAGGGATATTGCCAAAGAAATATCCTGCTATGACCAAACCAAAGACCCACAACGCCGCACCAGCGATATTAAATAACTGAAAGCGTGAGAAGTTCATCTCGGATACACCCGCAATAAAGGGTGCAAAGGTACGAATAATTGGCAAGAAGCGGGCAAGGATGATTGTTTTGCCACCATGCTTTTCATAAAAAGCGTGGGTTTTTAATAAAGCGCCTTGATCAATCCAGCGCGATTGACTGCTGAATACTCGCTTACCAATCCAGCAGCCAATGAAGTAGTTCACGGTATTGCCTGCGACCGCAGCAATCAATAAACCAATACACAAGGTCCAGATATTGAAATGCTCAGTAGCGCAATAGGCGCCTGCAATGAACAGAAGCGAATCACCTGGTAAGAAAGGTGCGACCACTAGGCCTGTTTCTGCAAAAACAATAGCAAAAAGGAGGCCATAGGCCCAAGGACCGTATTGCTGAATCACCACATCTAAATGTTTATCAATATGCAGCAATAAATCACTGATTTGCAAAAGGGTATCCATCAACTCGCTCTTTAACTTATGGGTTGTTGCGGATATTAACAGGCTCTTATAATCAGGTATGCAAACTGAACCCTACATTCAGCCTATGCATGCTCCAAATGAAGTCTCAACGCTTTGTATTGTTGGGCCTACTGGCGCAGGCAAAACCCATCTCGCCATGTCTTTGGCTGAGCATGCGAAATCCATTGGCTTAACGATTGAACTTATCAGCATGGATTCCGCTTTAGTCTATCGGGGTTTAGATATTGGCAGCGCCAAACCAACTAAGTCAGAGCAAGCTGCGGTTATTCATCATCTGATTGACATCATTGATCCGACTGAAGTGTATTCAGCGGCACGTTTTGCTAATGATGCAAAACGACTTTGCACCGAGATTCGTGCGCGAGGCAATATTCCAGTGGTGGTTGGCGGAACGATGTTGTATTGGCGGGCATGGGCGCATGGCCTCTCCTCGCTCCCTCCAGCAAATCCAGAAATTCGTGCTCGTTTGGATGAAGAGGGTAAAGCCATTGGCTGGCCAGCAATGCACGACAAGCTTGCCAAGGTTGATCCCAAAACTGCTACGCGCTTAAAGCCAAACGATTCCCAACGAGTGCAACGTGCTCTAGAGGTTTATGAAATTACTGGCAAACCGATGTCTATATTACTGGCCGACTCACCCAGTGAAGATGGCAGAGAAGGTTCAGCGATTCCATCATGGATTAAGTTAGTTTCGCTTGAACCAAGTGATCGTAAGCGTTTGCATCTGAACTTAGAAAAGCGTTTTGATGAAATGCTTGCCGCTGGATTTATGGATGAAGTCAAAGCGCTACGTACCAATACTGGATTGCATGCAGATCTTCCAGCGATACGTTCGGTTGGTTATCGCCAAGCTTGGGAGTTTCTCAATGGTGAAATTGATGCTGAGGAAATGCGTTACAAAGCATTGGCAGCGACGCGCCAACTTGGTAAGCGTCAACTTACATGGCTGCGTGCAATAGATGGAAGAGGCACATTTGACCCCTTCAACCCCGAAGAGTTGAAGGCGGCGCTAGATTATTGCAAAAGCAATCTCATCCAAAAATAAAGGTAGATCGTTTAGATAACGATGGTTTGTGGCGCATCTTTTGGACGCTCAACCACTTCACCAACTGTCCAAGCCTTGAGACCTTGCGCAGTTAATGATTTGATTGCTGTATCCACTTGATCAGGCGCAACAATCACAACCATACCGATGCCGCAGTTAAATACGCGCACCATTTCTGCATCAGCAACGCCACCCTTCATTTGCAACCAACGGAAGAGGTCTGGCATTTGCCAGCTATCGCGATGCAAAACTGCTTGAGTGTTTTCTGGGAGCACGCGGGGTACGTTATCAACCAAACCACCACCCGTGATATGCGCCATTCCTTTTACATTGATTTCAGAAATCAATTTGAGCAGTGGCTTTACGTAAATTTCTGTTGGCGCCATCACCACATCACCCAATGGACGACCGCCCAAATCATCAGTAGGCTTTGCACCAGCACGCTCAATAATCTTACGGACCAATGAGTAGCCATTTGAATGTGCGCCACTAGAGCCAACTGCTAATACCGCATCACCCGGAACAATCGTTGCGCCAGTAATGATTTTGGATTTTTCAACTGCGCCCACGGCAAATCCGGCTAAGTCATATTCGCCTGGTGGGTACATGCCCGGCATTTCTGCGGTCTCACCACCGATTAATGCGCAACCAGATAATTCACAACCCTTGGCAATGCCACCAACAACCGTTGCTGCGGTATCCACAGTCAACTTGCCGCATGCAAAGTAGTCCAAGAAGAAAAGGGGCTCAGCACCCTGAACCAGGATGTCATTCACACTCATGGCTACCAAGTCTTGACCAATGGTTTCATGACGATTCCACTCAAAAGCCAGCCTTAGCTTAGTACCAACACCATCCGTACCGGATACTAATACTGGCTCCTTATAGCGCTTAGGTACCTCAAAAAGGGCCCCAAAGCCGCCAATTCCGGCCAAAACACCCTCGCGCATGGTTTTCTTGGCAAGCGGCTTAATGCGGTCAACCAGGGCATCTCCAGCATCAATATCGACACCAGCGTCACGGTAGGAAAGGCCTTTTGAAGAAGAATTAGTAGATGAGGTCATGTCAGCGCTGGAATATTAGTAAAAAATGCTACTAGGTCAGTAGAATCATTGAATTCTAGAGGATTACTCGTCATGGCTGAAATTTTTACCCCTTTTCTGGCTGCATTCATCCTTGCCTACATCCTGAGGCCTGCTTTTCTATGGCTGGAAAGAAGACGCATTCCCTCATCCCTGGCTGCAGGACTCACTGTCATCTTAGGGTTGGCTGCAGTAACGGCGATATTGAGCCTCTTTATAGGCCTCCTCAAAACAGAAATTCCCCTAATCAAAGCCCAGCTCCCAGGATGGATCTCAAATACACAGGCATGGCTGGGTCCTAAATTAGCTGAATTTCATATTGATGTTGATTGGGGTACTTTAAAAAACACAGCATCGCAAAAAATTTCAGAGCATATTAGCGACAATGCCGACTCACTAATGAGTACCACGATAGACACCGTACTGATGTCGGGCAGCTCGGTTATCACTGGCTTTGTAAATTCCGTATTAATTCTATTTGTGATGTTTTATTTATTGATTGATTGGAATCAATTTTTTCAGTACGTCAAAAATTTAGTACCTAAGCGCGCCCAAGAAACCGTACATCATCTTGCAATGCATACCGATGGACTGCTCTCTCAGTATCTCAATGGCATGGTAATCGTTGTCTCCATCATGTCCGCTTTATATAGCATTAGCTTGACTTTGATTGGCATCAAAGGTGCGGTTGCTTTGGGTATTTTTACCGCCTTAATGATTGTGATTCCTTATATCGGCATTGCACTAGGATTCACGCTTGCTATAGTTTCGGCCCTTCTTCAATTTGGTCCGGGCTCAGAAATCATCGGTGTACTAGTCATCTATGGAATTGGGCAATTCTTTGAAGGCTTCTTCTTGACGCCACGCCTAGTGGGCGAGCGCATTGGCCTGCATCCCGTTGCCGTCTTGTTTGCGTTGCTTTTCTTTGGCAAGCTATTTGGCTTCTTTGGTGTATTACTCGCCCTACCAATTAGTGCGGTCAGCTTAGTCTTAGTCCAGTACTTATGGTCTATTTATACGCAAAGCTCTTGGTATCAAAAATAAGTTTGGTAGCAATGAATACACCCTCGCTTCCAAAACAATTTGCGCTAGACATTAGTCACTCACCCATAGCTAGTTTAGAAAACTATCTTCCCGGGAAAGATCTTGCCTTAATTTCTGCTCTGCAAAATATTGAAAAATCTTGGGGCAAGGTCAGCCCTCAGAGCACTGATAACCCGCTCAATCAGCGCTGGATTTATTGGTGGGGGCCAGAGGGTTCAGGTCGTACTCATCTACTAAATGCCATTGAAAATGCGGCGAAGCATGCTGGCCTGTTACACATTGCCCTCTCTCCACTCGAACCTACTGCTTGGGTTCGCTTAGAAGAAAAGATGAATGCAATGACTGAAAGTGATACCCCTTCAGTCATCACCGTTGATGATGTTGACCAGCTAGATGATCGTCTTGTTGGCTCCTTATTTCGGATCCTGAATGGCGTTCAAGGAAGCAAAGCGATTCATATTTTTATGGCCGGAAACGCTGCTCCAGCCAATCTCAAGCTTCGAGAAGACCTGCGAACCCGTCTGGGCTGGGGCTTAATCTTTCAAACGCAGCTTTTGGATGATGATGAGAAAATACAAGCACTAGAGGAAGCGGCCAAAGAGCGAGGGCTTGTTTTATCCCCCGATGTGTTGCCCTGGCTGTTAAGTCGCTTTTATCGCGATATGCCCAGCTTGATGGCATTGATGGATGCTTTAGATGCTTACTCCCTTGAAACAAAACGTGCTGTAACCTTACCCCTTGTTCGCGAGCTCTTGCAGCCCAAATAATTTATTAAATATCAATTCGTGACTCAGCTAGCCCTTTTCGATTTAGACCACACCCTTTTGCCTTGCGATAGCGATTACGAATGGGGCCAATTTTTGGCTCGCATTGGTGTTGTAGACAGCGAATACTATGCACGACAAAACGAGCGCTTTTATCAAGACTATAAAGAAGGCAATCTGGATATTCATGAGTTTCTGCGTTTTGCTCTTAAGCCACTCTCAGAACATTCACGCGCGCAACTCAAAGAGTGGCACGACGCGTTTATGAAAGAAGTTATTAATGGCCAACTCCGACAACAAGCAATCGATCTAGTAAAACGTCACCAAGATGCTGGTGATCTTTGCTGCGTGATTACTGCCACCAACAGCTTTGTGACACGCCCTATTGTTGAAAGCTTTGGCATTGAGCACCTGATTGCCACAGAGCCAGCCACCGCAGACAACCATCCATTAGGTAACTACACTGGGGAAGTCAAAGGCATTCCCAATTTCCGCGAAGGTAAGATTCAAAATCTACACGACTGGTTAGCATCGCAAAAACTGTCTCTAGATGCTTTACCTTATAGTTATTTTTATTCTGACTCGATGAACGATCTTCCTTTACTCGAAAAAGTAAGTCATCCTGTTGCCACCAATCCAGATGATCGTCTTCGCAACGAAGCTAAGCAGCGCAACTGGCCCATTCTTGAATTGTTTGCATGATCACTAAATTTATTAAACGTATTTTGCGGCGTGACCCGATGGTCAAACATACGCAGGCCAACAATACTGGCGCCCCAAAGCGCATCCCTAAAAAAGCACATCGAATTGATCCGCATTTGCTTTCTAAGAATGCAGTCAAGGTAACGCACGCATTGCAGCAAGCAGGATTTGAGGCATTTATTGTCGGTGGCGCTGTTAGAGATCTTGCTCTAGGTATCAGTCCAAAAGATTTTGACGTGGCAACCAATGCAACACCAGATCAAGTGCAAAGACTCTTTCGCAAAGCGCGCCTAATTGGTCGCCGCTTTCAAATTGTGCACGTGACTTTTTTTGGCAAAGGCCACCCTGAAATCATTGAGGTATCCACCTTCAGGGCCCTATTAGATAACGCTGGAGATCACGTAGCTGAGAGCGGCCGGATCCTGCGCGATAACGTCTGGGGCTCGCAAGGTGAGGATGCTGCAAGACGCGATTTCACAATCAACGCAATGTATTACGACCCTTCGTCCGAAACTGTTTTGGACTATCACGGCGGCATGGCAGATATGCAAAAGAAAACTTTGCGCATGATTGGCGATCCAGCAAAGCGCTATCGCGAAGATCCTGTTCGCATGCTCAGGGCAGTACGCTTCGCAGCAAAGACTGGCTTTGAATTAGATGGTGCTACGCGCGCGCCCATTGCAAAGTTAGGCAAACTATTAAACGATGTCCCCTCTGCGAGGCTCTTTGATGAAATTTTGAAGCTCTTGATGTCCGGCTACTCTTGGGCAGCAATCCAAGGGCTCAAAGATGCTGGATTGCATCATGGTCTTCTCCCGCTCTTAGACCACATTCTGGATACAGGCGCAGACTCCAAGGGGGCCAATGATTTTGTAAAGCTGGCTTTGGCCAATACTGACGAACGCATTCAATCCGGTAAAAGCGTTTCTGCTGGATTTTTATTTGCCACCCTACTCTGGCCTGATCTACTAAAGAATTGGAAGGCCAACTCCGCTAAAGGAATGGCTAATATTCCTGCCTTGCATGATGCGATGGACGACACGATTGCCACTCAAAGTAGCGGCATGACGATTCAACGACGCTTCGAAAGCGATATGCGCGAAATTTGGTCTATGCAACCCCGCTTTGAGAGACGCGTGGGGCGATACCCTTATCGCTTCATCGAATCCCCACGTTTTAGAGCGGGTTATGACTTTATGTTGCTCCGCTGCGCCACCGAGGAATTAAACCCAGCAATCGGGCAGTGGTGGACAGACTTCATTGCAACCGACGTCACAGGGCAAGATAAGCTGATGGCTGGCGTCAAAAATGAATCTGGTAGCAGTCCAAGTCCTGCCAAAAGACGGCGTCGAAGAAAGCCAAAAGCGGCAGTGCCCCCAGAGAGTGCAGCAAGCTAAGCAGACTTAGAGAAATTTCAGTAAAGTAGTTTCATCTCTAGTTTGGAAACCTATGGCACGGGCATATATCGGATTTGGCGGCAACATCGGCGACACGCGTCAGCTTATTACTGATGCCATTGTTTGCTTGGCATTGCGGTCCGAACTTCAAATCTTGGCAAAAAGCTGTTTTTATCAAAGCGCGCCTGTTGAAGCTACAGGCGGCGACTACATTAATGCCGTCATTGAAGTCGAAACCGAGTTAAGCCCCTACGGCCTTTTACATGTTTGCCAAACCATTGAACAAGAATTTGGTCGTGAGCGCCCATATGCAAATGCCCCCCGGACTCTTGACCTAGACATCCTTTCGTTTGAAGGGGTTACTCAAAGCGAAACAGAATTGATGTTGCCGCATCCTAGAATTATCGAGCGCTCATTTGTGCTCCTACCCCTGCTGGAAATCGCTCCCGATATCTTTTTGCCTAACTGGGGCGAACTCAAGGCCTACCTACCCAACGTGGCACACCAAAGAATTGAAAAACTCCCCTGCAGGAACTGTAATTGCGGGGAAAAAGACGTTTATAGCCAAACGGCGCATTAATTCATTAAACTCTCGCCATGGGTTACTTACAAGGCGACAAGCCAATCACAATTACTAAGCTCCTCGCAATGCATGCTGAGGGTGAAAAAATTGCCATGCTCACGGCATACGACTCAACTATGTCAGCGCTTCTCAATCGCTGCGCTGTTGAAACGATCTTGATTGGCGACTCTCTTGGGAATGTGATTCAAGGACACTCCAGCACTACGCCAGTGACCATTGAACAAATGGCGTATCACACCGAATGTGTAGCCCGTGCTAATACCCATGCATTTCTTATCGCTGACCTCCCATTTGCAAGCTACGGAGATCCAGTGCAGGCTCTCGAATCCTCTGCTCAATTAATGCGTGCTGGTGCAGATATGGTTAAGCTTGAAGGCGGTGGCGACTGGCAGATTGATGTCATTAGTCATTTAGTTGAGCGCAGTGTTCCTGTTTGCGCTCACTTAGGATTACTACCTCAATCAGTTCATGTCTTGGGCGGCTACAAAGTGCAGGGGAAATCTAAAGATGCTGCAAGCGTCATGCTTGAGCAAGCACTTGCCTGCCAAGAAGTTGGAGCCCAAATGGTAGTGTTGGAAGCAATTCCCTCTTCATTGGGCGAAAAGATTACTGCCGAACTTCATATTCCCACTATCGGAATTGGTGCTGGTCCAGATTGCTCTGGTCAAGTATTGGTTCTGCAGGATATGTTGGGCATCAGCCCCGGTAAGCCGCCGAAGTTTGTCAAAAACTTTATGGATGGCCATCACTCCGTTGAAGCCGCCATCAAGACTTATGTGCGCGAAGTGAAGTCCGGGAAATTCCCCGGACCCGAGCATGGCTTTGCTGGCTAATTGGCAGCTTGGCTGCCAATTAGTTACTAGCTAAAAAAACTCTTTACACCATCAAACCAACCCTTTTGTTGAGGGCTGTGTTTGTCGCCAGCAGATTTCAGACTGTCGTCAAACTGCTGTAGTAATTTCTTTTGCTCTTCAGTAAGCTTAATCGGAGTTTCTACCAGAACGTGGACAAAGAGATCGCCCACCATGGTTGAGCGCAATCCTTTGATGCCTTTATTTCGCAAGCGGAAAGTCTTACCCGTCTGAGTTCCCTCAGGGATTGGAAACTCCACGCGACCAGAGAGTGTTGGCACTTCGATTTCACCACCGATAGTAGCTGTCGCAAAAGAGATTGGCATTTGTACATGCAAATCACTACCATCACGCTCAAAGACTTTATGCGGCTTAACACGCACCTCTACATAAAGATCGCCGGATGGTCCACCATTGACACCTGGTTCACCGTTACCCACTGAGCGGACACGCATTCCATCATCAATGCCTGCCGGTATTTTGATCTCAAGTGTTTTTTGTTCTTTGTGTTTTCCACTGCCGTGGCAAGTTTTACATGGCTTAGGAATGTACTCGCCAGTGCCGCGGCACTTAGGGCAAGTTTGCTGCATGGAGAAGAAGCCTTGCTGCACACGCACTTGACCATGACCATTACAGGTTGTGCAAGTCTCAGCCTTAGATCCAGGCTCTGCGCCGGTACCATGACAAGGCTTGCAATTACTCCAGCTAGGTACACGAATTTGGGTTGTATAGCCTTCAGCCGCTTGCTCAAGCGTAATGTCCATGTTGTAGCGTAAATCTGCGCCTTTATAAACTTGAGGGCCAGAGTGACGGCCGCCGCCTTGACCGAAGATATCACCAAAGATATCCCCAAACGCATCAGAAAATCCACCGCCCCCGAAACCGCCACCGCCAAATCCGCCACCCATAGATGGGTCGACGCCAGCATGACCATATTGGTCGTAAGCCGCGCGCTTATTGGGGTCGGTTAAGGTTTCGTAAGCTTCTTTAACTTCTTTAAATTGGGCTTCAGCCGTTTTGCTATCGGGATTGCGATCAGGGTGATGTTTCATCGCCATCTTGCGATAAGCCTTTTTTAGCTCATCGTCACTGGCACCTTTTGCTACACCAAGCACTTCATAAAAATCGCGTTTACTTTTAGGCACGGCCTATTCCTCTCAACAACCTGAATGACACAAGTCGGCACGAGGCCGACTTGTTATTTAAGTACATCAAAACTACGTTAATGAATGTCCAATTGCAGAATTACTTCTTGTCATCAACCTCTTTAAAGTCGGCGTCAACAACATCTGCATCAGGGGCAGCGCCAGGGGCTGCACCACCAGGAGCTGCACCAGGTGCGGCACCGCCAGCTTTAGCTTGTTCAGCCGCCATGACTTTTTCGCCCAGCTTCTGACTTGCTTTACCCAAAGCTTCTGTTTTAGCTTCAATGGCTTCCTTGTCGCTACCTTTAATGGCTTCATCCAAGTCTTTCAAGGCCGCTTCAATCGCTTCTTTTTCGGAAGCCTCTAAGCTAGCACCATGCTCTTCCAAAGCCTTCTTGGTTGAGTGAGCCAAGGCATCTGCAGTATTGCGAGCAGTTACCAACTCAAGCGCTTTCTTATCTTCAGCAGCATTGGCTTCAGCATCCTTCACCATGCGTTGAATTTCTTCCTCAGTCAAACCAGAGTTTGCCTTGATGGTGATCTTGTTCTCTTTACCAGTGGTTTTGTCTTTTGCAGTTACGTGCAAGATACCGTTAGCATCGATGTCAAAAGTTACTTCAATCTGTGGCATACCGCGTTGTGCAGGAGCAATACCCTCGAGATTAAATTCACCCAACAACTTGTTTGCAGCAGCCATCTCGCGCTCACCTTGGAAGCACTTAATGGTTACAGCAGGCTGATTGTCTTCCGCAGTGGAGTAAACCTGTGAATGCTTGGTAGGGATCGTGGTGTTCTTAGGAATCATCTTGGTCATAACGCCACCAAGAGTTTCTATACCCAATGACAATGGGGTAACGTCCAAGAGCAATACGTCCTTACGATCGCCAGACAATACAGAACCCTGAATTGCAGCGCCAACAGCAACGGCTTCATCTGGGTTCACGTCTTTGCGTGGTTCTTTACCAAAGATTTCTTTTACTTTGTCTTGAACCGCAGGCATACGGGTTTGACCACCGACCAAAATCACGTCGTCGATGTCCGCTACGTTTACGCCAGCATCTTTAATCGCAGTTAAACAAGGGCCAGCTGTACGGCTAATCAACTCTTCAACCAAAGACTCCAACTTAGCGCGGGTCAACTTCAAGTTCAAATGCTTAGGACCGCTAGCGTCAGCCGTTACATATGGCAAATTAATTTCAGTTTGTTGTGCAGATGACAATTCGATCTTGGCTTTTTCAGCAGCATCTTTCAAACGCTGCAACGCCAATACGTCTTTGCTCAAGTCAACGCCTTGCTCTTTTTTGAACTCAGCAATGATCCAATCAATGATGCGTTGGTCAAAGTCTTCACCACCTAAGAATGTATCGCCGTTGGTAGAGAGCACTTCAAATTGCTTCTCACCGTCAACGTTAGCAATCTCAATGATGGATACGTCGAATGTACCGCCACCCAAGTCATAGACAGCGATCTTGCGATCCACTTTATCTTGCTTGTCCAAGCCAAACGCTAATGCAGCAGCAGTTGGCTCGTTGATAATGCGCTTCACGTCCAATCCAGCGATACGGCCAGCATCTTTAGTTGCTTGACGTTGGCTATCATTGAAGTAAGCAGGAACAGTAATCACTGCTTCTGTCACTTCTTCGCCGAGATAATCTTCGGCAGTTTTCTTCATCTTACGCAAGATTTCAGCAGACACTTGCTGTGGCGCCATTTTCTTATCGCGCGCTTGAACCCAAGCATCGCCGTTATCAGCAGCAATAATTGAATAAGGCATCAAGCTGATATCTTTTTGCACTTCAGGATCAGTAAATTTACGGCCCATCAAGCGCTTTACTGCATAGATAGTGTTTTTAGGATTCGTCACTGATTGACGTTTTGCTGGCGCACCAACCAACACTTCGCCATCTTCAACGTAAGCGATGATGGATGGAGTTGTGCGACCGCCTTCAGCGTTCTCGACAACTTTAGGTGCATTGTTTTCAACGACTGAAACGCATGAATTCGTGGTTCCTAAGTCAATTCCGATAATCTTTCCCATAATTGCTCCAAAAAATTAAATTGTTTGTTGAACTGATAAATATTTCGATACCCAGTAAATGGGGTCTAAAAAGGGGATTTCAAGGGGGATGAAGATCAAAAAAGGCAGAGCTCTGCCTTTTTCTACCTTTTTTATGCCTTTTTAGGGTTCTAGCCCTTATTTAGCTTATTTTGGGGCGCTGACCGTTACTAAAGCAGGCCTGAGAACCCTGTCGGCCACGGTATAGCCCCGTTGCAATACAGAAACCACGGTATTGGCCTCTTGCTCGGAGGGCACTGAGGCAATAGCCTGGTGGTGATGGGGGTCAAATTTATCCCCAGCCGCAGGATTAATTTCTGTCATGCGACCTTTTTCAAAAGCAGACAGCAGCTGCTTCAGGGTGATTTCCAAACCCTCTTTAAAAGCTTTGGCATCACCAGCATCGGTACTCAATGCAGCATAAAGACTGTCCGTCACGGGCACCAAATGCTCTGCAAAACTTTCAATCGCAAATTTATGCGCCTTCGCAATATCTTCCGCAGCACGGCGACGAATATTTTCTCCTTCAGCCTTAGCGCGCAAGAAGTTATCTTGCAGCTCACCAATCTTTTGATTGAGTTCAGCAATTTCCTGTTCAGGCGTTTTCACAGCCGGAGTTTCTGCTGCAGCTTCATTGACTGGTTCTGCAGCAGGATTCTCTTGCTCTGGGGATGGGTTTTGGTTTTCTTGTGTCATGGACGCTATTTTACTTTTCTATAAAGATGGCTATTACTTTGCAATATGGGACTGATTGTTGCAATTTCAAGACTTCATTCTTTCAGCCAACTCAGCTCTTTCATTACGCTTCGCTAATTCAGCATCAGACTCCACACCCAAGGACCAGCCTTGAAGATGGTGATGGGCAATATCGCTCAGAGCCTCTATCCACTTGGGGCTGCTGTTCAGGCAGGGAATGTAGCGATAGTCTTTACCGCCATGCTCCAGGAAGATTTCGCGAGCTTCCATGGCAATCTCTTCTAAGGTCTCCAAGCAATCTGCCGGAAATCCAGGGCAAAAAATATCAATGCGCTGACAACCTTCTTTAGCTAACTTTTCAATCGTAGGAGCTGTATAAGGCTTTAACCATTCCGCCTTACCAAAGCGGGACTGAAAGGTCACAATATATTGTCCAGACTCTAAACCCAGAGATTCGCCCAGCAAGCGCCCTGTTTTCAAGCATTCACAGTGATAGGGGTCGCCCTTCATTAGATTACGCTTTGGCAAACCATGGAAAGACATTACAAAACGATCGCCTTTTGCAAAATCTGGACGGCCATCTTTATCCCAGTTAGATAGCACTTGATCACGCAATGCGGCAATATAAGCTGAGTTGTCGTGATAGTGCTTTACTAAACGCAGCTCAGGTTGATCGCGCCAAGTACCTAAAACACGAAAGACTTCATCAAAACTAGACGCCGTTGTTGTGGCAGAGTATTGAGGATATAAAGGCAATAGCAATAAGCGCTCCATACCTTGTGCCTTAAGGCCCTCCAGGACGACCTGTGTCGATGGCTGGCCATAGCGCATAGCCAAATCCACTAAGACTGTATGGCCCTCATTAGCAAATTTCTCGCCCAGTTCTTTCGCTTGCAAGCGCGAATAATGCATTAATGGTGACCCTAGTTTTGGCAGCCAAATAGAAGCATATTTTTTTGCAGAGGCACTACTACGAATTGGCAAAATAATACCGTTCAAAATACACCACCAAATAATGCGGGGAATTTCTACAACGCGAGGATCGGAAAGAAATTCTTTTAAATAGGCGCGTACCGCTTTAGATGTTGGAGCAGAGGGTGTCCCCAAGTTCAATAGCAAGACTGCGGTTTTGGAAGCGCGTAGATGCGGGTTCTGATTCAAGATGTATTGTCTCTGGTAATGAGTTTTAAATATAAAGTTGGATTTGTATTTAGGAGCTTAAAGCGCCCGATAATAATTTTGAGGTGATATCCACAATAGGAATCACTCGGTCATACGCCATCCGGGTTGGCCCAATCACACCAAGCGTACCCACCACTTGACCGTCTACGCTATATGGGGCGCTGATTACAGCAAGATCCTCATAGGGCAATAAATCACTTTCGCCACCAATAAAGATTTGAATACCATCGGCATGACTTGACACATCAAGCAATTGCATGAGTACTGATTTTTGCTCCAACATATCAAACATCTTGCGCAATTTATCAAGGTTAGAGCTCAAATCCCCAACATTTAGTAAGCGCCGCTCACCAGACAAAACCATATCGCCGCGCCCCATGTCGTAATCAGCAACACCGGTTTGCAAAGCCAAAGCCATCAACCCAGCAATATCTGTACGCAAATTATCCAGATCGGATTTCAGATGCATGCGCACTTGATCAAAACTTTTTCCAGCAAATTGAGCGTTAATAAAGTTACCCGCTTCAATGAGTTGGCTCGGCGTGTAATCCTGATTTGTTGGCAATATGCGATTTTGCACATCCCCCTCGGGCGTAACCATGATGAGCAAAATCTTGCCTTCACCCAAGCGCAAGAACTCAATGTGTTTAAAAACCTGAGCTCGCTTGGGTGTCATGACAACACCAGCAAAATGGGTCAAGTTGGACAAAATCTGCGCTGCCGAGTTCAGGACTCTTTGCGGAGAATCCGGTAAAAGGCCTTTTTCAACCTCTCTAGCAGCCATCGCTTCCAAAGGGCGCACCGTCACCATGGTGTCTACAAACAGGCGATAACCCCGCGGGGTTGGAATGCGGCCAGCTGAAGTATGGGGGCTGGTAACAAGCCCCATCTCCTCTAAATCCGCCATCACGTTACGTATAGTGGCTGCGGAGAGGTCCAAACCCGAGAATCTAGACAGTGTGCGCGAGCCAATAGGCTGACCCTCCTCGATATAGCGCTCAATGAGAGTTTTTAGTAAGGCGCGGGAACGTTCATCCATGGTGGAAGGGATTTTATGCCTATGGTTTAATCGTTATATGTTAAGCCCATCCCCAAATTCCAGCAAAAAGGCATTTAGCCGGGTTGCGCTTGTCGGCAAATTTCATGCTGATGGCATTGAAGAGCACCTAAAAGACCTAGCCAAAGTGGTATCAGGATTAGGTTGTGAGGTCTTTATTGAGTCTGAGACAGCCAATCACCTTGGTTTGAACACCTACCCCACAAAAACTGCGAAAGACTTTGCTGGAGCAATTGACCTTGTTGTCGTTTTGGGAGGCGATGGCACCATGTTGGGCATTGCACGTCAATTAGCGGGCAGTAATGTTCCGCTCGTTGGAATCAATATGGGTCGTCTTGGTTACATGACTGATATTCCAATTCAGTCGGTTCAGACTACGCTACCCAAAATTATTTCCGGGGAATACGAAGCCGATACACGCACATTGCTCGATGCTGTAGTGCTTCGTAATGGCAAAGAAATTAATCGCGCATTAGCACTTAATGATGTTGTCGTGAATCGCTCTGGCATTTCAGGAATGGTTGAGTTGGCTGTTCACGTCAATGGCTCATTTATGTATAACCAACGATCTGATGGCTTGATCGTATCGACCCCTACCGGCTCAACCGCTTATGCACTCTCTGCAGGCGGACCTATTTTGCATCCGCATGTGGCAGGTATATTGCTTGTCCCGATTGCGCCACACTCACTTTCCAATCGGCCAATTGTTTTGCCGGAGGATAGTGTCACGGTGATTGAGGTGGTCAATGGACTTGAAGTGATTGTCAATTTCGACATGCAATCACAAACGAATTTACAAAGCGGTGACAAGATTGAAGTGCGTCAGTCTGATAAAACTATTGATCTATTACACCCCAGCAATCACAGTGACTACAAGACTTTGCGTGAGAAATTGCACTGGAATGAATACCCATCGACTTTCTGATGTCGAGTTTTTTGCTACGCTAATACATGCTTCAAACCATCTCACTCCGTGACTTTGTCATTGTTGATCAGCTAGAGCTAGATTTCTCAAGCGGGTTTACTGTGCTCACCGGCGAGACCGGTGCAGGCAAATCAATTCTGCTAGACGCCCTTGGTTTAGTGCTGGGTGAGCGTGCTGATAGCAGCCAAATACGTGAAGGCAGTAACCGCGCAGAAATCTCATCACTCTTTCGGATTGAGCCAGAGCTAGTTCAATCGTTTAGTCAGTGGCTGGATGAGCAAGGATTCCCCATTGAAGATGAGGGCCAAAGCTTATTACTCAAAAGAACCGTAGAAAGTAATGGACGTAGTCGTGCCTTTATTAATGGCAGCGTTGCGACGCTAGCGCAATTACGTGAAGCTGGTGATCAGCTAGTGGACATTCACGGACAACATGCCCACCAACTCTTATTAAAGGGTGGTGCTCAACGCGAACTTCTCGATCGCCACGCTGGCTTGCTACCACTCTCTGCAGAGGTAGCCCAAACCTTCAAAACACTGGCCAATTCTCGTCGCCGTCTTGAGCAAGCAGAAAACGCAGGCCAAGACGTTGAACGCGAACGTGAGCGCCTTAAGTGGCAACTGGAAGAACTCACCGAACTCTCCCCGCAAGAAGGTGAATGGGTCAACATTCAAAGCGAGCACGCCCGCTTAGCAAATGGTGCAAAGTTAATTGGTGGTTGCCAAGAAGCAATTGAAGTGTTGAGTGATGCCGATAACTCCCTGGAATCTACCTTGTCGAAGGTATGCGCCAATGTAGGCGCCCTAGCGGAGCATGACCCAGCCTTAGGCGAGATCAATCAAGCACTAGAGTCAGCCAGCATTCAGCTATATGAAGCCATTCATGGGCTCAATCGTTACCTGCAAAAGATTGACTTAGATCCCGCTCGACTTTCCGAAGTAGAAGAGCGGATGCAAGCATTGCATAGCACGGCTCGCAAATACCGTGCAGAAGTTGAGGAACTACCAAAACTTCTTCAGGAGACATCAGAGCGACTGGATGTTTTAACCGCATCCCAAAATATTGAAGCACTCCGAGATCAAGTCAAACAAGAAGAAGCGGTTTACTTAAAGCTAGCAAAACAGCTTTCACAAAAACGCAGCAAGGCCGCCAAAGAGCTAGGCGATTTAGTGACTAATGCCATGCAAGATTTATCCATGGCAGGTGGGCGCCTAGAGATTGCTTTGGCACCCCTTAGCGAGGGTGGATTCCAAGGTCTTGAGCAAATTGAATTTTTAGTAGCCGGTCATGCTGGTAGCACTCCTCGCTCACTTGCTAAGGTAGCCTCAGGTGGAGAGCTAGCCCGCATTAGCCTAGCAATTAGCGTTATTACAAGTAAAGCATCATTCACCCCCACGCTCATCTTTGATGAAGTGGATGCGGGGATTGGTGGCGCAGTTGCTGAAACAGTAGGCAAACTATTGCATCAATTGGGTCAATCTCACCAAATCTTATGTGTAACCCATTTGCCACAGGTAGCGGCTCAAGGCAACCATCACCTCAAAGTGAGCAAATCTCAAAACGGTGAGAAGACGGTATCGCAAGTACAGATTTTGGGTAGGGCTGAACGGGTGGAAGAAGTGGCCCGCATGCTTGGTGGCGCTACCATTACCGACACCACTCGTCGTCATGCCCGTGAGTTACTAGAGCAAAACTAAAGCTGCATTACCTCTAGCCAATACTTGAGGGCGCCTTAAAAATCTCCAGCCAAAGCGCTTGAACTGCATTTCTTGCCGCAATGAGCTCAATCTCATTTTCTAGATTGATCTGGGTCTTTTCAGCCCCATCCAAACGCAAGCGATGTTGACGGGCCCTCAGCAATCGATACGCATTGCCAACAGTGAGTGCAGCCTCTTGCGTAATTAAGCCCACATCACCAGCAATTCGCAACAAAGCAATGTTACCTAGATTGCCAATGAGTTGAGCATGCTGATGGGCATAAGCCAAGACTAAGAACTGCACAATAAATTCAATATCGACCATACCACCAGAATCATGCTTTAAGTCAAAATCAGCCTTGGTATTGGGATGACCTGCATGCACCTTGCGGCGCATTTCTAAAATTTCTGTCCTGAGCTGACCAATATTGCGTTTCTGACTTAACACCTCGGAACGAACTAAGTCAAAGAATTTGCCCACGCCCCGATTACCGGCCGAGCAACGAGCTCGCGTAAGGGCCTGATGCTCCCAGACCCAAGCCGCATTATCACCTTCTCGAAGTTGATATTTTTTAAAGGCATCCGCGTTCGTTACTAAGAATCCAGCAGAGCCATTAGGACGAAGACGCGTATCGATCTCAAATAAGCTACCAGTAGAAGTAAACGCAGTTAACCAATTAATCATGCGCTTTGCTAGCAAGGCATAAACTTCTTGAGCGGCATAGTCCGAGTCTTCGGCTTGATACAAAAAGATAATATCTAAATCAGAGGCATAACCCAATTCTTTACCTCCCAACTTGCCATAAGAAATAATTGCAAATGGGGGGTTTATCTCGCGAGGCAAATCAAACTTTTTAGCCACACTAGGCCAAACCCGCTCATATGTCGTCTGCAGAATTAAATCTGCCAGCATAGATAGATGATCACTTACTCGCTCTACCGGCAGAGCCTGTTGCACACCAATACCTAGATCGGTCAAAAGTGTGATGAAGATTTCGTTGTGATGGGTGACTCGCAAAATATCCATAGCCTGCTCAGAGCCATCACCATCAGCCATGACATCATCGAGCCGCATATTGAGATTGGCACGAACCTCCGCCCAATATCTTTCCGGATTTTCAATCAAAGCTCTCTCGGTTTGAGAGCTCAATAAGTGATCCAGCAAATGTGGATGACGTGTCAGATATTGCGCACCCCATTGTGACGCCTTGAGTAGATCAAGCACATTAGATAATGCTCTGGGATACTCGGCCAAAATAGAAAGGTAGGCACTACGCCTTGCGATTGCTTCAAGCAAATCAAATAAACGCAACAGCGTTTGGTCAGCATGTGCGGAGGTAGAGCCTTCAATCTGCAAACTCTCTGCTGCCTTACACATCAAGTTATCGAAAATTAAACGACTTTTTGCCGGCAATAATTTTTGTTTTGGGCTATCAATCCATGCCTGCCAGCGATTATAGGAATAAGGAAAGAATGCTTTATCCGGCGCCCAGTCTTGAGTCAAAGGTGCAATCTCAAGACGTGAGTCATCATCGAGTAAAAATGCTTTTTCAAAAAGTTGAGCAACCTTATTTTGATGCCGCTCTAGTTCGGTCATAAAAGCGTTTACTTGCGCTTGTTGGCCTTGCATCGAAATCGCCAACCGTGACCGTACTTCAGCATCATCAGGCAGATAGTGGGTTTGCTGGTCATCCCATACCTGAATACGATGCTCCAAGCGCCTTAAGAAAACATAGGCCGCCTGTAAGGCATCTACCTCATCGGCGGGCAAGATGCTACATTGCTTAATGAGATCTAAGACCTCCAAGCTTGGGCGGACTCTAAAGCGAGGATCTGTACCGCCCCGCATGAGTTGAAACATTTGCGCCAAAAACTCAATCTCTCGAATGCCCCCGCGCCCTAACTTGATGTCACGTGAACGCCCCTGATGACCCGAAGAGCGTTTTTCTGCTTCTGCCTGAATTTGCGCATGCAAATCCCGAATGGAGGCAATCACACCGTAATCTAAATGTCGACGATACACAAAAGGACGAATCAGTTGGTCAAGCTCTCTTTGGCAGCGAGAAAAATCTGGGGCACCAGGTAGAGGCGCGATTAATCTACCTTTAATCCAGGCGTAGCGCTCCCACTCTCGCCCCTGAACCAATAGATATTCTTCCAGCATATCCAAACTACATACCAGGGGTCCTGAATCTCCATTGGGACGAAGGCGCATATCGACCCTAAAAACAAACCCATTGGCGTCGTGCTCAGCAAGCAGCTTAATTAAGCGTTTGCCCATTCTCGTGAACCATTCCTGGTTGGATAAACTCTTAGGCCCACCAGTGGTTTCACCCTCATGCTCATAGAGAAAAATCAAATCGATATCTGATGACAGGTTGAGTTCAAGGCCACCCAATTTACCCATGCCGACAACCATGAGCGGCATCTCTGATTGCGTTGCGTTACTCCAAGGCAAGCCGAAACGGGCTTTGAGGTCTTCCCTAATAAAGGCAATCGATGCGGAAACTGCTAATTCAGCAAAATGGCTCAGCGCCTGAGTCACCTCTTGCAAGGCGGCCATGCCATTTAAGTCTCTGAATGCAACCCAGAGCATCAATCGCTGCCTTGCCAAGCGCAAATTGGTCATCCATAGGGCCTCGTCTTGCGAATCAGCCCATTCATCGACACCACAGTCTTTTAGTAAGGCCTTAATGCCCTGTATATCGACTTTTTTCTGCCCTTGAATACGGAGCCACTCAAGCCACTCAGGGTGAGCAGTTAGCCAACGTCGCGCATAAGTCGAGTGTTGCTCTAAAAAATCGATTTGCCGGGAAAAATCATCCATTCCCCCATCTTAATCCGACCCCAAGGCACAAGCCAGAAGCTTGTCGATCAGGCTGGGGCTGAAGGATAATGGAGGTCATGCTGCAAAACATCATCCCGCCTCGCCTCAAGAGCGTGCTTGCTAAACGTCCTCAAGGTTCGAACGAGGCTTGGCGTAAGCGTGCCCTCATCTTGACGGGCGTTGTTTTGGCTCTTTGTGTGCTGGTGCATGTGGGCGTGCGGTTTGTTCTTTGGCCGCAAATTGAGAAATCCAAAACCTCCGTTGAAAGACTCATTAGCGCTCGCATTGGTGCCGATGTATCTATGGACTCTCTACAAGTTTCATGGACGGGCATTAGACCTAATTTTGAAATTGAAGGTTTGCGCTTCAACGCGCCCGATAAAGCGAAACCGCTCTTACTCATTCAGAAGATTAATGGACAACTCAGCTGGGCAACTTTTTATCACCTAGCACCATTCTTTCATGAGCTCAATATCGAGGGCGCCGAAATTTATGGGCAACGTAATGGCAAAGGCGTCATTACTGTTGCTGGCATACCCATAGATAGAAAATCCAATGACTACTCTACTGAGAATTGGCTCTTTTCTCAAAATGAGATTCGTGTAAGTAATGTCAAATTATTTTGGGATGATCAACTCAAAAAGAAACCCATTACTTCAATAGATATTCAAAAGCTTTCTCTTAATAACGGCATTCGTAGTCATCAAGGCTCACTGAATGTCGTTACTCCCTGGACCAAAGGGCCGGTCTCGCTTGATATTGATCTTGTGCACCATATCGGCGGCCAAGCAGGTAATTGGCGCGATTGGATCGGGACTATCTCCTGGAATTTAAATGAACTCCAGCTCACTCAAATAGCAAATGAATTTGCCCTCCCTCTAAATACGCTTGAGGGAGTGGTGAACTCCAATGGAAAATTAAAAATTGACAACGGCAAACCTGATGGTGGAGAAATTTATCTTGCCGCTGATCGTTTAACTATTCAACTATCTAAAGGTGAAGATGCCATTGCTCTTGGAAGGCTTGAAACCAACCTAGTTCAGGAAACTGATAATGGCTTGATATCCGTTACTACCAAGACATTTGCCTGGCGTGATATTGAGAGTCCAGCATCTACCCCCCTCGAGAATTTAAGCCCAATGACTTTCCGCTGGAGACCACCAGCAGGAGACGGGGAAATTAAAGAGTTTGGTTTTTCATCGCCAAAGATTTCGGTTGAAGATGTTGCCTTATTTGCCCTCAACCTACCGCTATCTAAAAAAGTTCATCAGTGGATTAAAGCCTCACAAGCTGATGGTGAGTTACAAGATCTCGATATCAATTGGTCTGAAAGTAAATCACCCTTATCTGCCCTCAATATTCCCGGCGGCTGGTTCAAGTCGAACAAAGTAGACTTTACTGTGAGCGGAAAACTCATCGACCTCAGCTTTGTTGGCATCAATAAAGCTATGCCTTCAGTATCCAAACTGTCTGGCTTCCTTTCTGCCGACCAAAACAAGGGCAGCTTCTCGATTAAATCCAGCGATCTAGAGCTCGAGGTTAAGGACCTATTGGTTGATCCAAAAATCAAGCTTGATCAAGCCAATGGTCAAATTTCTTGGGCAAAACAAAAAGGGAATTGGGTCGTTAATGCAAAGCAGTTGGCGCTTAGTAATTCTGAGATTTCAACCACGCTCAATCTCAATTACATCATTGGTGAAGGTAAAAATCCTGACTTCATGAACCTGGACATGAATTTTGCTCAGGCTGACCTCAAAACCGCCTATCGTTATTTACCCGTTGGCATGGGTGGTGATGCCAAATCCTATTTAAGTAAAGCCTTTGATGCAGGCATCATCAAAAATGGTAGCTTGCATATTAAAGGTGATCCTAATGAAGTGCCCTTCCCCAAATCGGGTACCGTAGAATTTAGCCTCAAACTTCCAGTTACTGACGCTACTTTCAGCCCAGTGCCAAGCTCATCTACCGCACAAGGTATCTGGCCCGCATTCAATAAAGTAAATGGCATGATCAATATGCAGAATGCCAACTTTACGGTAGACATTGATCAAGCAAACTACAAACAAGTTGCACTAAGCAAATTTCATGCAGAAATTCCTAGTGTGAGCGCAAAGCAATTACTTCTGACGGTGAATGGTGAGGCTCAAGGTGACGCCCCACAACTACTTGAATATCTATTTGCCTCACCTGTTGGTAAAAAACAGATTGCGCTTGAGCGCAATCTAAAGGTTACAGGACCTACCAAGCTCAATTTGGCTCTTAGCATTCCCCTATCAGGGAATGAAGACACCAAAACTGACATTCAACTCAGTTTTCCTGGCAACAGAGTCCAGTGGGATGACTTGCCTCCTCTGGATAACCTCAAAGGAAAGATTCGTATAACCGAGATCAATCCTGAATTCGAAGATATCACCGCTAATTTCCTAGGTGGCGCTATTAAGATTTCAAGCGCAACGCCAAATCAAGGCGGCCAGAGCTACAACATCTCAGGCGATATTAGCGCTAGCTTTATTAGAGACTACTTTGCAAAAGATGCATCGGTTCAGGTGGCGCCGATTTTGCAAGCAATGAGCGGCGTAGCAAGGTATGAGGGTGCCATTCATTTTAATAAAGGCAGCAGCGAAACCAATCTCAAGATTGATATGCGTGATTGGGCCAGTTCGGCTCCGGCACCCGCAAAAAAGCAGATGGGGACGCCCATGTCAGGCCAGTTAACTCTGAGAACCTTTGCAAAATCACCCTCTGCCTCCAGTAGATTTACATGGGATGGAAAAATTGCTGATACCTACTTTATTCAAGGCGAGCTTGGTAGTGATGACACTCTTCGTCATGCCGTAGGTATTGGTACTGCCGCAGTTCCACCAACCCAAGGATTTCAACTCAATCTTGCAAGTTCAGAACTCAATATCGATGCCTGGCAAGATTTTTTAGAAAACCAAAAGAAAAAAGGCTCCTCTAAAGCGGAAGAAAACAACCCAATCAACATTCAAATTGCTGCCCAAGTAAAAAAAGTTATTTTGTTTGAGCGGAATTGGCAGGATCTGAACTTTTCAGCAAGCAATAAAAATGCCGCCTGGCAAATGCGTATTAATTCACCCTCCGTCGCCGGTCAACTGCAATATACAGAGCCCAATAAGTCACAACCAAGCGGTTTTATTAGTGGGCGCTTAGCGCGACTGAAGTTTCCCGATAAAGTCAATGCTCCAATTGAGATCAAAAAGCCTGACTCAAAAAATCCCCCGATCAAAACTATGATTAATCCTGATTCCATTCCTAGTATTGACTTAGCTATTGATGACTTCAACTGGGGTAAGGCTCAACTTGGTCAGGTGAAAATTAAAACCAGGACAAATAGCAATGTCCTCAGCATGGATTCCATCCAATTTAATAATCCCCAAGGAAGCTCTGTTTTGACTGGTCGCTGGGTTGGAGCCACCCAGAATCAAGCCGAACACACAACAGTGAATGTTGATTTAGACATTAAGGATGCCGGTCAAATTATTGGGCATTGGACCAGCCAAAAATCAGTCGAAGGTGGCCAGGGCAAACTAATCGGTAACGTGGAGTGGGATGGCACTCCTTTCACACCTCAATATGAGACGCTAGCAGGCAAGGTAACTTTGAATCTTGAAAAAGGTCGCCTCTTGGAGGTGAATACCAGTGGTGCCAAGCTACTCGATGTTCTCAGCCTACAAAGTTTATTTAGATTTGCCACTCTCGACCTCAAGGGAGGCTTAGGCAATATTGTGACCAAGGGAACTCCATTTAATTCTATTGATGCTTCTTTTGATATTAACTCTGGAGTTGCTCAAGCAAAACAATTCACAATGGGTTTAGATCAAGCAAGAGTTGCTATGACTGGGCAAATCGACATCCCTAAACAAACTCAAGACTTGCGCGTCACCATATTCCCAACGATAGATGCTACAGCCGGCTCATTGGCCGCTTTTGCCATTAATCCTATCGTAGGTCTTGGCGCATTAGTTGGGCAATATTTAATTACGAGTCAAATCAACCGCAATCTCCAATCAGACTATCTGGTCCAGGGCTCCTGGAATGACCCCGAAGTGATTCCTCTTGATCAAAAGGGCCAGCCAATTGACTCGAAAACTTTAGACACCATTCGCAGTAAAGACTTGTTAGAAGAGCAAAGTAAGCCAAATAGTAATAACTCTGGGCCACAAAGTAGCCCAAGTAATTCCGGTAGCCCCAATAAAGTTGCTAACTAAATCATCATGAGCTCATCAGCAAACAGCGCAGATCTCAAGATTGCCTCCATTCAGATGGTTTCCACTCCTGATTTACGGGAGAACTTATCTACAGCAAGCAGACTCATCGCTGCAGCTACAACTGAAGGCGCACAACTAGCCGTCTTGCCAGAGTATTTTTGCTTGATGGGTCTCAAGGACACCGATAAAGTGCGCGCCCGCGAAAGTATTGGAAACGGCCCCATCCAAGAACAACTTTCGGATATTGCAAAACAAAATAATATTTACCTAGTGGCAGGCACTATTCCGCTGGAAGCAAAAGATCCCAATAAAGTACTCAATACAACCCTCGTCTTTAATCCTGCCGGTGAGCAAATTTCTCGTTACGACAAAATTCATTTATTTGGTTTTCAAACAGCCACTGAGCGTTATCAAGAATCCGAAACAATTGAGGCTGGCAATGAGCCGGGCCTCTTAAAAATTTCAATTAATGGAAATGATTGGACCTTTGGCTTGAGTATTTGTTATGACCTGCGCTTTCCAGAGCTCTATCGCGCCCTTGGACAGGTAGACTGCCATATCATCCCAGCCGCTTTTACATATACAACTGGCAAGGATCATTGGGAAATCCTCTTACGTGCTCGCGCTATCGAAAACCAATGTTACGTATTAGCATCTGCCCAAGGCGGCATCCATCAAAATCAACGTCGCACTTGGGGTAACAGCATGCTGATTGATCCTTGGGGCAGTATCTTGGCTAACCTCCCTGAGGGGGAAGGCTTTATTTCTGGAGTTTTGTGCAAAGATAAATTAAACGAGGTACGCTCTAAGTTACCCGCACTTGCGCATCGCAAGCTTTAAAGAAAGATTTGCTGAATCACATGAATGCACCAGAAGCACTATTCCCCGCCAATTGGACCAAAGCCAAAAAGCAAGCAGACCTCATCAAACTAGCCAAATCTATTTTGCTCGAACCAACCGGCTTATCCGAGCAAGATTTGCACGGCACCTTTGGCAACCTATTTGCCCATCGCCTTGATGATGCAGATCTTTACTTCCAACATACTCGGAGTGAAAGTTGGAGTCTTGAAGAGGGTATCGTTAAATCCGGCAGCTTTAATATTGATCAAGGCGTTGGTGTGCGCGCTATCTATGGCGATAAGACGGCTTTCGCTTATTCGGATGAGATTAATTTAGAAGCATTAAATAAAGCAGCCAAAGCTACTCGAGTAATTGGGCCAGAGGGTGGCAAGCAAGCGGTTGCAAGCAAGCTGTTTAACCCCGTATCCAATAAGCTCTACTCGGATGTGAATCCTTTAGATTCTCTTGAGCCCAAAGAAAAAATCGCGCTTCTGGAAAGCATAGAACGTCGCGCTAAAGCACGTGACCCACGGATCATCCAAGTGATGGCCAGTCTGGCTGGGGAATTTGATGTTGTATTGGTTGTGCGTGCAGACGGCTTGTTAGCGGCAGATGTACGCCCACTAGTACGCGTTTCGGTACACGTTATTGCAGAACAGAATGGTCGACGTGAATCAGGCTCTTCTGGCGGCGGTGCACGTCATGACTATCTTTACTTTAATACTGATTTGATTAATCGCTATGTCGATGAGGCTGTTGACGGAGCCCTAGTAAATCTGGAATCGCGCCCAGCGCCTGCTGGTCCAATGACAGTTGTAATGGGACCAGGCTGGCCTGGCGTTCTATTGCATGAGGCAGTAGGTCATGGTCTCGAAGGTGACTTTAATCGCAAAGGATCCTCTGCTTTTGCTGGTCGCATTGGACAACGTGTTGCAGCTAAAGGTGTCACCGTTGTGGATGATGGAACTTTATCTGGACGCAGAGGCTCTCTGAATATCGATGACGAAGGTACTCCCACTCAATGCACCACCTTAATTGAAGACGGCATATTGAAAGGTTACATTCAGGACAGCCTGAATGCCCGACTCATGAATATGCCCCTCACCGGCAATGGTCGCCGTGAAAGTTTTGCTTCGCTGCCAATGCCGCGCATGACAAATACCTATATGTTGGCCGGTAAAGAGGATCCTCAAGAAATTGTCGCCAGCATCAAGCGCGGTTTATACGCAGTGAACTTTGGTGGTGGTCAGGTTGATATCACTAGTGGCAAATTTGTGTTTTCTGCTTCAGAGGCCTACTGGGTTGAGAACGGCAAAATTCAATATCCCGTCAAAGGCGCGACCATTATTGGTAGCGGGCCAGAATCCCTAAAACAGGTTTCTATGATCGGAAATGACCTGAAATTAGACGGTGGGGTTGGGGTTTGTGGCAAGGAAGGGCAAAGTGTTCCAGTCGGGGTTGGGCAGCCTACCCTGAGGATTGATAGCCTGACTGTGGGTGGGACTGCCTAATACTGGCTAATTACGGCTTAAAATAGTCGGATGAGCCAACAAAATACGAATCCCGCCAATTGGTACTCTGCTGTCGACAAGACTTCAGATACTGACGATCAACGCATTGACAACATTTCTGTTCTGCCTCCGCCAGAGCATTTAATCCGTTTCTTTCCGATTTCTGGAACACCTACTGAAGCGTTGATCAGCAACACTCGCAAAAAGATCCGCGACATTATTCATGGCAAAGATGACCGCTTACTCGTGATCATCGGACCATGCTCCATTCATGACCCAAAAGCAGCGTTGGAATATTGCCAACGCCTCTTAGCTGAGCGCGAGCGTTTTGCCGGTGAATTAGAAATTGTGATGCGCGTGTATTTTGAAAAGCCACGCACTACTGTTGGCTGGAAGGGTTTGATTAACGACCCGTATCTGGATGAAAGCTATCGCATCGAAGAAGGTCTTCGCCTTGCGCGTCAGGTGTTAATGGAAATTAATCGCCTTGGCATGCCTGCTGGTAGCGAATTCTTAGATGTGATTTCTCCGCAATATATTGCGGATCTGATTTCATGGGGTGCTATTGGTGCGCGTACTACTGAGAGCCAAGTTCACCGCGAACTTGCATCTGGCCTATCCGCACCTATCGGATTTAAGAACGGTACTGATGGCAACATCAAAATTGCTACCGATGCGATTCAAGCAGCAGGTCGCCCTCATCATTTCTTATCCGTTCATAAAAATGGTCAAGTATCGGTTGTGGAAACTAAAGGCAATAAAGATTGCCACGTGATTTTGCGTGGTGGCAAAGAGCCAAACTATGAAGCTCATTTTGTGCAAGCGGCCTGCTCTGAGCTAGAGGCAGCCAAGCTTCCAGCCAGTTTGATGGTTGATTTATCCCATGCCAATTCAAGTAAGAAGCATGAGCGTCAGATTGTGGTTGCTGACGATGTGGCGCAGCAAATTGAGTCTGGCTCACACCAGATTTTTGGCGTGATGGTTGAGAGTCATTTAAATGATGGTGCTCAGAAATTTACGCCAGGAAAAGATGACCCAAGTAAATTGGAATACGGCAAGAGCATTACGGATGCCTGCATCAACTGGGATGACTCTGTGAAGGTACTAGAGCGTCTAGCTACAGCCGTTAAGAAACGTAGAAGCAAGAAAAAGTAATACTGCAGTATTTTTTAAGTACTACTGATAAAAGAGACTAATTTATTTAGTCTCTTTTTTTTCATGCTTCCACAACACATCCGAACCGCCAGCCGCACGATTCAAAATACGTGCAAGCACAAAGAGCAAATCAGATAGGCGGTTGACATATTGACGAGGGGAATCATATAAAGGCTCTTCCCAACCCAAGCGAACAATCGAACGCTCTGCCCTGCGACATACGGTGCGACAAACATGCGCTTGAGCGGCAGCGCGAGTCCCGCCCGGCAAAATGAATTCAGTCAAAGGGGGTAATTGTTTGTTGTATTTTTCGAGCCAAACATCTAGCTGCGCTACATGCTCAGGATTGAGCAGTTTGTAATTAGGGATGCAAAGTTCACCCCCTAAATCGAATAAATCATGCTGCACCTGCAGAAAAAGCTCCTGTAATTCAGCAGAAATGCTCGCTGGGATCTCCTCAGTCATTAAAACCCCGATTTCTGAGTTCAGCTCATCTATATCGCCCATGGCGCAGACCCGAAGGTGATCCTTCTCTACGCGACTTCCGTCACCCAAGCCCGTCATTCCTGCGTCACCGGTTCTAGTGGCGATTTTTGATAGTCGATTTCCCATAAGCTTAATTATAGGTAAATGGCTAAAATGATTCTTATGAATATGGTGACCCCACCCCCCGAATTAGCCGCTATTAGCGCCCTTCAGTCCAAATTGGTTGCGGCCTTGCGCCCAATCCTGCCGGAACATGCCCTTCTATGGGAGCCAGAAGACACCATTCCCTATGAATGTGATGGTCTGGCCGCTTACCGTCGGATGCCTTTGGCAGTAGCTCTGCCAGAAACAGAAGGGCAAGTTACCCAAATTTTGAAGATTTGCTATGCAATGCAAATCCCCGTAGTGCCTCGCGGATCGGGAACTGGTCTCTCGGGTGGTGCAATGCCTATTTCTCAGGGGTTGGTACTGTCATTAGCCAAGCTCAAGAAAATTGTCAGCATTGATCCATTTACCCGCACTGCAGTTGTTCAACCTGGCGTGCGCAATCTTGCTATTTCTGAAGCAGTTGCCCATCTTGGCTTGTATTACGCTCCAGACCCCTCCTCTCAGATTGCCTGTTCAATTGGTGGCAACGTCAATGAAAACTCCGGTGGTGTGCACTGTCTTAAATATGGGCTTACTCTGCACAACGTTCTTCGCGTGCGTGCAATCCTCATGAATGGTGAGATTGTTGAATTTGGCGGCTTAGCGCCAGATGCGCCTGGACTTGATTTACTCGCGATCATGATGGGCAGCGAAGGCATGCTCGCAGTGGTTACTGAAGTCACCGTCAAGTTAGTGGCTAAACCAAAATTAGCTCGAGTGATCATGGCGAGTTTTGATGATATCGAAAAAGGTGGCAACGCAGTTGCTGCCATCATTGCAGCCGGTATTATTCCTGCTGGTTTGGAGATGATGGACAAAGCTACCACCCGCGCCGTAGAGGAATTTGTGCATGCAGGCTATGACTTAGACGCTGCAGCTATTTTGCTCTGCGAATCTGATGGCACTCCTGAAGAAGTAGCTGAAGAAATTGAACGCATGACTAAAGTACTCGAAGAATCTGGCGCTAGTGGCATTCAGATCTCCAAAGATGAAAGCGAGCGCTTAAAGTTTTGGAGTGGGCGCAAGAATGCCTTCCCTGCTGCAGGTCGGCTGGCAGCTGATTACTACTGTATGGATGGCACTATTCCGCGCCGCCATATTGCTACGCTCCTCAAGCGCATTCAGGGCATGGAAGAAAAGTACGGCCTTGGTTGTTTAAATGTTTTCCATGCGGGTGACGGCAATATGCATCCATTGATTTTATTTAATGGTGCCGATCAAGACGAATGGCATCGCGCAGAAGAATTCGGCACTGAAATATTAGAAGCCTGTGTTGAGCTTGGCGGCACCATCACTGGTGAGCATGGTGTTGGCATTGAAAAAATTAATTCGATGTGTGTTCAGTTTGGTGAAGGTGAGCGCGAATCTTTCTGGGGCGTGAAGAGTGCCTTTGATCCAGAAAAATTACTCAACCCAGACAAAGCTATTCCGACTTTAAGTCGCTGCGCAGAATATGGTCGCATGCGCATTAGCGGCGGCCAATTGCCTCACCCAGAATTGGAGCGCTTCTGATGAGTCACTCCCATCCACAAATTAATGCATTCCAAGAGCAAATTCTCAATGCAGCAAAGAATAAAACCCCGCTCTCGATTGAAGGCGGTGGCACTAAAGCTTGGTATGGCAATCCGAATGGCTATACAAAGCTAGATACACGTACTTACTCCGGTATTTTGGAGTATCAGCCAGAAGAATTAGTCATCACCGCCTGTGCAGGCACTCCGCTAAAAGAAATTGAAGCAGCTCTAAAAGAAAAGAATCAGGTGTTTGCTTTTGAACCACCACACTTTGGTGAACATGCAACCTTTGGTGGTGCAATTGCCGCCGGACTTGCTGGCCCAGGGCGCATTGCTGTGGGCAACTTCCGTGACTTTGTATTGGGTGCTCGCATTATTGATGGCAAAGGCCAAGATCTTTCCTTTGGCGGTAAGGTCATGAAGAACGTAGCGGGATATGACGTCTCTCGTTTACTGCCCGGCTCTTTGGGAACGCTTGCTCTTTTGTTGGAAGCCTCAGTCAAGGTCTTACCTAAACCTGCGGCGACCGCAACCTTACGGTGCCAGATCTCCCAAGAGAAAGCCCTCAAGATATTGAACGAATGGGCTGGACAGCCACTACCTTTATCTGCAAGCTGCTGGATTGGTTCCACTACAGGCGGCGATGGAGAGTTAACTTTCCGTCTTGCGGGTGCCGCAGCCGCGGTTAAAGCCGCAATTCCTCTCATGAGTTCTTTGGTTATGGCTACTGAGGTTAATCCTGAAACCGCAGAACATTTCTGGAATGATTTACGTGAGCAAAAACTTTCTGCATTTGCCAATCTAGGTGCCGATCAAACGCTTTATCGCTTAGCACTCCCTGCAGCCAGTGGGCCAATTACTATCAGTGGTGCCTCGGATGAAATTGTTCTAGAGTGGCATGGTCAACAACGTTGGATTACAGCGCCTGGCGATGATGCTACCTTTAAAGCCATCAAGGCCATTGCTAATTCCCATGGCGGACATGCAACTCGCTTTAAACAGGGTGCCAATGTAGATCCTAGCAATCAGCGCTTTACCTTGCTATCCGAGCAAGCTCACTCCTTTGCCCTTGAGGCAGTGCAAGAACGCCTGAGATCAGCCTTTGATCCTGCAGGTGTATTCGATACTAAACGCCTTCCATAAGTATTTCTATGCAAACTCAACTCGCCCCTCAATTTGCCAACACACCGGAAGGTATCGAGGCAGCCCGCATTCTGGGCAAATGTGTTCACTGTGGTTTTTGTACGGCCACCTGCCCTACCTATCAAATACTAGGTGATGAGTTAGATGGGCCTCGCGGACGCATCTATCTGATTAAGCAGATCGCAGAAGGGCAGGCACCCACTGAAAAGACTCGCCTGCATTTAGATCGCTGTTTAACTTGTCGCAATTGCGAGAGTACTTGCCCGAGCGGTGTTCAATACGGCAACTTAATAGACATTGGTCGCAAGTGGGCAGAAGAAAATACGCCTGAGCGCCCAATCGGCCAACGCTTGACCCGTTGGGCCCTAAAAGAAGGTTTAACTAAGCCCGCTTTATTTAATACGGCTATGACCCTAGGTCGCTTAGTGCGTCCGTTAATGCCAAGCGGCATCAAGCGCAAGATTCCGCTAACTGTTAATAAAGCACTGGCCGATTCCACTGATGCTTACGCAAGACCTACTACAACCCATCAGCGCAAAATGGTTTTACTCGAAGGTTGCGTACAGCCTGGCATGCTCCCAAATATCAATTCAGCAACAGCACGTGTGCTTAACGCGTTAAAGATTCAAATGACTAGTGCGCCCAATGCCACTTGCTGTGGAGCACTACGCTATCACCTTAATGATCAAGCTGGCGGTTTAGATAATGCCAAGCAAAATATTGATGCGTGGTGGCCTTTGGTTGAAAGTGGTGCAGAAGCCATTGTCATGACTGCATCTGGTTGTGGTGTGATGGTGAAGGACTATGGCCATCTCTTTGCAAATGATCCCATCTACGCAGCCAAAGCGAAAAAGATTTCAGATCTGACCAAGGATATTTCTGAAATACTGCCTTCCTTGCAAAATGAGCTGGTGCAGCTGGTAGGTACAGATCCAAAACCAGGCGTCGTATATCACCCGCCTTGCACCTTGCAACACGGCCAACAAATTCGCGGCAAGGTTGAGGGCTTACTTTCTAGTATCGGTATTGGTGTGCGTTTATGTGCGGACAGCCATCTTTGCTGCGGCTCTGCAGGCACTTACTCTGTTACTCAACCAGAACTCTCTGAGCAACTTCGTAAAAATAAGTTAACCCACTTAAATGCCGCCTGCGAGGAATCTGGTGCAGAGGTCATTGTTTCTGGAAACATTGGCTGCATCACCCATCTGCAGCAAGAAGACACCCCAGTAGTGCATTGGATTGAAATCGTAGATCAACTACTTAGCAAATCTTCTAAGGCCTCATGAATTCCATTGTTGTCAATCTGATGCAAGTCAGAGCAAGGATTGAACTTGCTGCCCTAGCAGCAAAGCGTGAGCCGGAAGATATTGAACTTTTAGCTGTTAGCAAAACCTTTCCTGCCGCTGCCGTTGAAGAAGCTATGCATGCTGGTCAATCGGCTTTTGGTGAAAACTATGTGCAAGAGGCCGTTGAAAAAATTGAGAAGTTAGCCAAATTACGCCCTTGGTTGAACTGGCATTTCATTGGACCTTTGCAGAGCAATAAAACCAGAGAAGTAGCCCAACATTTCGATTGGGTTCATAGTGTGGACCGCCTCAAAATTGCAGAACGCCTATCCGCCCAACGTGGCGAGTTTCCAGATTTACCGCCATTGATGGTTTGCGTACAAATCAATGTTAGCGAGGAAGAGAGCAAAAGCGGCATTTCTCTGGTTGAAGTTGAAGAACTCTGTAACGCTATTACCTCTTTACCAAACTTAGTTCTGCGGGGCTTGATGGCAATTCCCGCACCTAATCCAGACCCTGTCTTGCAACGCCAGGCTTTTGCAGCCGTACAAGATTGTTTCAAGCGCATACAAGCCAGCCATTTCACTGAACTTGGTTACCAGTTCTTTGACACCCTTTCGATGGGCATGTCCGATGATTTAGAGGCCGCCATCGCTGAAGGCAGCACTTTAGTTCGCGTTGGTACAGCCATTTTCGGGAAGCGCGATAAGATTAGCAAATGAGCACAAACAAAATCGCACAAAATAATAGCAATGCGCACATCACCTTTGTTGGTGGCGGTAATATGGGGCGCGCCCTCATTAGCGGCCTTCTTGCTAGTGGATTCGAATCCAATCAAATCTCTGTTGTAGAAGCAAATGCTACAACCGCCCTCAAGCTGCACGAAGATTTTGGCGTTCAAGGCATTAGCGCTTTAGAACATATCTCTTTTGACTTCTCTAAAAATAATGTGCTTGTCATGGCGATCAAACCCCAAGACTTCAATGTCGTCGCCAAAGGTTTGGCATCTAAACTTAAGCATGCTAGCGCTCCCGGCCCACTCATTCTGAGCATCGCTGCCGGTATTCGCCTAAAAGATATGAGTCGCTGGCTTGATCACACACGCTGTGCGCGCGCTATGCCCAATACTCCAGCCTTAATTGGTAAAGGGATTACCGGTCTTTTTGCAGATGCAGCTGTAGATCAATCTGACCGCGCCTTAGCTGAAACCATTTGTAATGCGGTAGGTCAAACCGTTTGGGTAAAAGAAGAAAAATTGATGGACGCAGTAACTGCTGTTTCTGGTAGTGGCCCAGCCTATGTCTTTGCATTTTTAGAGGCAATGCAATCTGCTGGGGAGAAGCTCGGTCTTGATACAGAGACGGCTCGCAAGCTGGCGTATGCCACTCTTGAAGGCGCTACACAGCTCGCCCATAACTCTGATGAGCACGCTGGCGTTCTCCGCGAGAGAGTCACTTCAAAAGGCGGAACCACTGCTGCTGCTCTAGATGTCATGAAACAACAAGGTTGGCATGAAATTTTAGAAAAAGCGATTGATGCAGCCAGTCAGCGTGGCAAAACGATGGGCGATGAACTCGGCCAGAGTTAGTTAATACCTAAACCCAGCACAATTCCTATAAATAAAAATCCGCCTAACCAGTTGTTATGGCGGAATGCTTTAAAGCAATTATCTCTATTGCGAGTTGAAACCAACTTCAAGTGATAGATTGCGCAAGCCAATGCAGCGAACCAACCAACTAAATAATAATTGCTTAAGTTGGCTAATTGCGCCACCCATATCTGACTCAGAAAAAGCATCCCGTAGCTTATTGCTATAGCGACGACATCGTACTGACCAAAAGTAATGGCCGATGTTCTCAACCCTAGGCGCAGATCATCATCGCGATCAACCATGGCATAAGCGGTGTCATAAGCAATCGCCCAAAAGATGTTCCCAATAAATAAGAACCAAGCCTCTAGGGGGATGAAATCCAAAATAGCCGCATACGCCATCGGAATGCCAAAGCCAAAGGCAATACCCAAGACAGCTTGAGGCATGACAAAAAAGCGTTTAGTAAAGGGATAGACGAAGGCTACTAGCAAAGCAAGCACGGATAACTGCTTTGTAAATAGGTTCAGGGGCTGAATGAGTAAAAAGGCGAGTAGTGCCAAAATACCAGCTACGGCTACAGCCTCTTTGCCGGAGATTTTTCCACTCGTGACTGGGCGACCTTGGGTCCGTTTAACATGCCGATCAAAATCACGATCAGCATAATCGTTGATTGCGCAGCCCGCACTACGCATCAAAAAAGTACCAACCGTAAAGATCAGCAAAATAGATAAATCAGGCACGCCACTGCTTGCCAACCAAAGAGCCCAGAGCGTAGGCCATAACAGTAATAGCGTACCAATTGGCTTATCTAGCCTGATTAGGTACCCGTAAGAAATAAAACGATCTTTTAAATTCATAAGGTAATTATCAGGCCTTCAGAAATTCAGCTCGAGATCCGAGCCAGCGCTCTAAATGACGCTCTACCAGATCTGCATGCTCAGCGAGTAAGCGCTCAGCCGCCTGTTGAGCCAACTCAATTAACCAGGCGTCGCGTTGCAAATCAACAAAGCGCAACATCGCATCCCCTGATTGCTTTGCGCCCAATAATTCACCCGGACCACGCAGTGATAAATCTCGCTCAGCAATCACAAAACCATCTGAGGTCTCACGTAAAGTTTGTAGACGCTCCTTGGCGGCCATTGAAAGTGGTTCGGCATACATCAAAATACAGACCGAATCCGCAGACCCTCTACCCACGCGCCCGCGTAATTGATGAATCTGGGCATAACCAAAACGCTCAGCATGCTCAATCACCATTAACGCCGCATTAGGTACGTCTACCCCAACCTCAATTACCGTAGTAGCCACTAAGAGCTGAATCTCGTTTGCCTTGAAGGCAGCCATGACTGCCGCTTTTTCTTCTGCTTTTAATCTGCCATGTACCAGGCCAACCTTGAAGTCAGGTAAAGCCTGCGTCAGTTGCTCGAAGCTCTCAACTGCGGTTTGCAATTGCAGCACTTCAGACTCTTCAATGAGAGGGCAAACCCAGTACGCTTGCAACCCCTTGGATAACCAACTTTGCAAACCACCGATCACCTCATCACGGCGACTGGCTTTAACTACCTTGGTAGCAATCGGTTTTCGGCCAGGAGGTAATTCATCGATGACAGAGACATCTAAGTCCGCATAGTAGGTCATCGCTAAAGTGCGTGGTATTGGTGTCGCTGACATCATCAGCTGATGGCAGTAGAACAATTCTGAGCCAACCCGTTGCTGAATCTCTAAACGCTGCCTCACTCCAAAGCGATGTTGCTCATCAATCACTGCGAGGCCAAGTTTGGCAAAGCTCACATTTTCTTGAATAAGAGCATGCGTACCAATAATGAGTTGGGCTTGCCCATTCTCGATCACTTCTTGCGCCAATCGTTTTTCTTTGGCTTTCAGACTCCCTGACAGCCAAGCGATTTTTACCCCCAAAGGTTCAAACCATTCTTTCATTTTGAGGTAGTGCTGCTCAGCCAAGATCTCCGTAGGCGCCATGATGGCTGCTTGATAACCATGATCCATCACCCGCGCTGCAGCTAAAGCAGCCACTACGGTCTTGCCGCTACCCACGTCTCCTTGTAGAAGGCGATTCATCGGAAATGATTGAGATAGATCATTACTAATTTCAGACCAAACACGATCTTGAGCATTAGTTAATTTAAAAGGCAATACCTTTAACAAACCCCCTTCAAGGCTTTGTTTCTTTGCCCTTGGAAAGCTTGGTGCATGCCGCTCCCGACGAATCGCATGGGCACGCTTTAACGAAATTTGCTGAGCAAGGAGTTCCTCAAACTGCACTCGACGCCAAGCAGGATGAGTACGCTCTAGCAATGCTTGGGTATTTGCATCAGCAGGTGGTTGATGCAAATAGGTAATCGCCGCTTGCAAGTTTGGCCAATCATGACTAGGCAGTAACTCTGCCATCAGTTCTTTGGGCAAGAACTCAGCCAGACTATCTTGCAGGCTTGGGTCACGTAAGGCTTGAGACACTGCCTTACGAATAATGGTTTGCGAGACTCCAACACTTGCTGGATAAACTGGAGTCAAACTAACGGGCAAAGGTGCATCTGGAGCGACAGCTCTCACCGTAGGGTGCACCATCTCTGGACCCTGAAAACCTTCACGCACTTCACCGCGGACTCGAATATTGACCCCAACAGCCATTTGTTTTTGCTGGCTAGGATAGAAGTTCAGGAAACGCAGATTTAAGGTTTCAGTTTCATCCTCAATAGTGACTATCATCTGCCTTCTGGGTCTAAATAAGACCTGATTACGAATAACTGCACCTTGAGTCTGAGCGGAGTTAAATCGACCCTGATGTATTGCCTCCTCGATAGTGAGCAGCTCGGTCTCATCCTCGTAACGGGATGGCAAGTGCAAAGCAAGGGCCATAGGGGTATCTAAACCCATCTTTTGGAGTGTGCTTGACGCTTGTTTAGTAGTCATCGTTAAAATCTAATACCTGATGGTAATGCTATGCAACTCTCCGACTTTAATTACGAACTCCCACCCGAGCTAATCGCCCAACATCCCTTGGCGAATAGAACCGATAGCCGCCTCTTAGAGGTCAAGGCTGATGAGCCAAATCACGTCCAATTGGTAGATCGACAGTTTAAGGACATTCTGAGCATTGTTCAGCCCGGGGACTTATTAGTCTTTAATGACACCAAGGTTATTCCTGCGCGCTTACACGGCAAAAAGGAAACTGGCGGGAACGTGGAGCTGCTCATTGAACGCATTAGCGGTGAAAAGCAGGCTTGGGTACAAATTAGAGCCTCCAAGGTACCTAAGACTGGAACCACTGTTCATATTCACAATCAGGCTGGCGAAACCTTTCCTGTAGAGATGATTGGGTATGACGGACGTTTTTATGAGGTGCGCTTTCCGGAGAATGTGTTTTCTTTGCTTGAGCGTTTTGGTGAGCTCCCATTGCCCCCCTATATTGAGCATCAACCTGATGGAGAAGACGCGCAGCGTTATCAAACGGTAGTTGCCAAAAATCCAGGGGCGGTAGCTGCCCCAACAGCAGGCTTACATTTTGATGAATCTATCTTGCAAGAACTCAAGAAGTTAGGCGTTCATCAAGCGGCCGTCACATTACATGTGGGAGCCGGAACATTTACGCCCGTGCGTGAAGAAGATCTTTCAAAACATAAGATGCACTACGAATGGTTCTCTATTCCCAATGCGACATTAGAAGCCATTGAGACTACCAAGAAAAATGGTGGCAAAATTGTTGCGGTAGGCACTACCAGTCTGCGCGCACTAGAGAGTCAGGCTGCTAGCAGGCAAAATAGCGGCGAGACCAATCTCTTTATTACCCCCGGCTACCAATTTAAAACCGTAGATTGTTTGCTTACGAACTTTCATCTGCCAAAATCTACCTTATTAATGTTGGTCAGTGCTTTTGCGGGAATGGAAAACATTCGCGCCGCTTATCAACATGCCATTCATCAGAAGTATCGTTTCTTCAGCTATGGAGATGCGATGTTTCTATGTCGACTCGAGAATCCAAAGTTATGACCAAACCTGTTCACTTCAATATCCTGGCACGCGACTCGCAAAGCCCAGCTCGCCTTGGTCAGCTTGACCTTCCACATGGCAGCGTGCAAACACCAATCTTCATGCCCGTGGGAACGTATGGCACCGTCAAGGCAATGACACCGCGTGATTTGAATGAAGCCAAAGCCCAAATTATTTTAGGCAATACCTTTCATCTCTGGTTAAGGCCGGGATTAGATGTGATTAAAAAACATGGTGGCTTGCATCGTTTTATGGGTTGGGACAAACCGATCCTCACTGACTCTGGCGGCTTTCAGGTATTTAGTTTGGGCGCGCTGCGCAAGATCTCTGAAGAGGGCGTGACCTTTGCATCTCCAATCAATGGCGACAAATTATTTATGTCTCCAGAAGTGTCAATGGAAATTCAGGCGGTTCTCAATAGCGATATCGCGATGCAGTTTGATGAATGCACTCCTTATGAAATCAAAGGTCAACCCACTTCTGAAAAAACAGCTCGTGCATCACTAGAGATGTCTTTGCGCTGGGGCGATCGCTCTCTCAAGCGTTTTCGCGAACTGAATACAGGCAACGGACTCTTTGGCATTGTCCAAGGCGGCATGTTTGAGAATCTGCGTGAATTTTCTTTAGATGCCGTAAGTCAGCAAGGTTTTGATGGGATTGCTATTGGTGGCTTATCAGTTGGAGAGCCTAAACCCGAGTTTGAGCGGATTCTCAATTTCACTGCACCCAAATTGCCAGAACATATGCCTCATTATTTAATGGGCGTTGGCACTCCAGAAGATCTGATATTGGGCGTTAGCCTAGGCATTGATATGTTCGATTGCGTGATGCCAACCCGCAACGCCCGCAATGGCTGGCTCTTTACCCGCTTTGGCGACCTAAAGCTCCGTAATTCTGGGTACAAGGACGATGATCGCCCAGTAGACCCTACCTGCGCCTGCTATACCTGCCAAAACTTCACCAGATCCTATTTAAATCACCTCCAAAAGGCGAATGAGATCCTAGGGTCCCAGCTAAACACCATTCATAACCTGTCCTACTACCTCCAGCTAATGACTGAGGTCCGCGAGGCTCTCAGCAAAGACCGCTTTAGCGCCTATCGTGAGGAATTTCATAGCAATCGCCAGCGTGGTGTTGAGCCTGGACAGGACTAATAGCCCTACAGAGGGCAAAACCCCCTGTAAATCACCTCCAAAGCCCCACACAGTTTAGAATTGCGGGTTACGGCCATCGGTTTAAAGGTCGAAAAATATCGCAGTTTTTAATTGGTAATTAACGGAGGTTTTGTATGTGGATTAGTAACGCTTTTGCCCAAGCTCCTGCAGCGGGCGCAGATTCCAGTGGCTTGATGAGCTTTCTCCCTTTGATTTTGATGTTTGCAGTTTTGTACTTCATCATGATTCGCCCACAAATGAAGCGTCAAAAAGAAACTAAGGTAATGCTCGAGTCATTAGGCGTTGGCGATGAAGTTGTTACTGTTGGCGGCATCATGGGCAAAGTAACGGCATTGAAAGACCAAATAGTTACCGTTGAAATTTCTGCTGGCACTGAAGTGCACATGCAAAAAGGTGCCATCACTACAGTATTGCCAAAAGGCACTCTGAAGTCTGCTTAATTTATTTGTTTAAAAGTATCTCAATATGAATCGCTACCCTCTCTGGAAATATCTAGTCATTGCCGTTGCATTACTGATCGGCGGACTATATTCATTGCCCAATTTCTATGGTGAGGCTCCAGCGGTTCAAGTCTCGTCTGCCAAGCCAACCATCAAGGTTGATTTGGCAACGCAGGCTCGTGTCGAAAAGATTCTTGCAGAAGCCAACATTAATAACACCGGTCTCTTCTTCGAAGTCGCTGGCAATGTAGGCTCGATCAAAGTTCGCTTCAATAACACTGACATTCAGTTGCGCGCACGCGATCTATTGCAGCAGAAATTAAATGTAGATCAAAATGATCCCAACTACACTGTTGCCTTAAACCTGCTGTCTAATACACCGGGCTGGTTAAGTGCAATCAATGCATTACCAATGCCACTAGGCCTTGATTTGCGTGGCGGTGTCTATTTCCTCTTGCAAGTGGATATGAAGGGGGCAGTCCAGAAAAAAGTGACTTCCTTGGCAGGCGATATTCGCAGTCAATTACGCGATAAGAGCATCAGGCATCAAGGTATTGAACGTGGCGCTGACTTTATCTCCATTAACTTCGCCAATGTCGAAGATGCAGATCAAGCGCGCGCAGTACTTACAACGGGGCAACCTGAGCTCATTTGGTTAATCAAATCCAATGGCTCTTTACCTAAATTAGTGGGTGAATTTAAGCCAGCTGCTCTCAAGGCCATTCAAGATAACGCCGTCAAACAAAATATCATCACCCTCAATAAGCGCGTCAATGAATTAGCGGTTAAAGAGCCAGTGATTCAACAACAAGGTGCTGAGCGCATTGTGGTGCAGTTACCTGGCGTACAAGATACCGCTCGTGCCAAAGACATCATCGGTCGCACAGCAACTCTAGAGTCTCGCTTAGCTGACCCCTTGGCGTCTACCATCAGCTTAGGCGAAACCCCTCCTCCAGGCATGGATACTTTCCGCTTTGGTGAAAATCGCTTGGGTGTATTTAAAAAATCAGTCATCTTCAGTGGTGATCGCATTACCGATGCTAGTGCTGGCTTTGACCAAAACCAACGCCCAGCAGTAAACATCTCCCTGGATGCCGCTGGTGGTCGCGTCATGCAAGAAGTGACTCGCGAAAATATCGGCAAGCCGATGGGCATGATCTTATTTGAAAAGGGTAAAGGTGAAGTGCTCACCATCGCCACCATTCAAAGTGAGTTTGGCTCTAAGTTCCAGATCACTGGTCAGCCAACTACCGAGAGCGCTAATGACTTAGCCCTGCTCTTGCGCGCTGGATCATTAGCGGCACCAATGGAAATCATTGAAGAACGCACTATTGGACCAAGCCTTGGCGCAGAAAATATTGAGAAGGGCTTTAAGTCGCTCTTGATCGGCTTTACTGCGATCGCGATTTTCATGATGGTCTACTACTTACTGTTTGGCACTTTCTCCGTTGTCGCTTTGGCGGTGAACTTGCTCTTGCTCATCTCAGTGCTATCGATGCTGCAAGCCACGCTCACCTTGCCGGGCATCGCTGCGATGGCCTTGGCTCTGGGTATGGCTATTGACTCCAACGTGTTGATTAACGAACGTATTCGTGAAGAGTTACGTAACGGAGCTTCACCACAAACAGCCATTTCTGTCGGCTTTGATAAAGCTTGGGCAACAATCCTGGACTCTAACGTAACAACCTTAATTGCTGGTCTGGCCTTGTTAGCATTTGGATCTGGCCCTATCAAAGGCTTCGCAGTGGTTCACTGCTTAGGTATTCTGACTTCAATGTTCTCGGCTGTCTTCTTCTCACGTGGCCTTGTTAACCTCTGGTACGGCAGACATAAGAAGATTCAAAAACTCGCTATCGGCCAAGTTTGGCGTCCACAGGAGAAATAAGCCATGGAATTTTTCCGGATCAAAAAAGATATTCCCTTCATGCGCCATGCATTGGTGCTTAATGCGATTTCTTTAGTTACTTTTTTAGCTGCAGTCTTTTTCCTCTGGCATAACGGCCTGCATCTCTCCATCGAATTTACTGGTGGAACGGTGATGGAAGTCAGCTATCCACAAACTGCGCCTTTGGACTCCATTCGCACCAAGGTTGAGAAGCTGGGCTATGCAGATACTCAAATTCAGAACTTTGGTAGCTCACGCGATGTCATGATTCGCCTACCATTGCAAAAAGATGCTGAAGGTAAATTGATTTCTTCTGCTGATCAGAGCACGGCAGTAATGCAAGCGCTTGAACCAGCAACGACTGGCGTGAAATTGCAACGTGTTGAGTTTGTTGGTCCACAGGTGGGTCAAGAGTTGGCCATTGACGGCTTAAAAGCACTCATCTTTGTAATCATTGGCATCGTGGTATATCTATCCTTCCGCTTTGAGTGGAAGTTTGCGCTTGCCGGCATCATTGCGAATTTACATGACGTTGTCATCATCCTGGGCTTCTTTGCCTTCTTCCAATGGGAGTTCTCCCTCTCAGTATTGGCAGCCGTTCTTGCGGTTCTGGGCTATTCAGTAAATGAATCTGTGGTGATCTTTGACCGTATTCGTGAGAACTTCCGTAAATATCGCAAGATGAATACTCGTGAAATCATTGATAACGCAATTACAAGCACTATCAGCCGTACCGTAATCACTCACGGTAGTACTGAGATGATGGTCCTGGCAATGCTGGTCTTTGGTGGTCCAACGCTCTTCTACTTTGCTTTAGCGCTGACCATTGGTATTTTGTTTGGTATTTACTCCTCAGTCTTCGTGGCTGCTGCATTGGCCATGTGGCTTGGTGTGACACGTGAAGATTTAGTGAGGGGCGATAAAAAACCTGATGATGATGCCCGCAAAGATGATCCCAACTACGGAGCACGGGTCTAACTCAGTCTTTTAGTTCAGCGTAAGTTTTGTTGCTCAAGGGCAGCTAATATTCTATTAGTTGCACCTTGATGCTCTGTTGAATAAGCCTTAGCAGCGGCGCCCATCTTTGCTAACTCATTAGCATTTAGAAGCAACTCTTTCAAAGCTTCCATTAAGGCTATTGGCTCCGTTAAAAGCAATTCGCCATGAATGCGTTTAGCAGCACCACTATTAATCGCATCTAAGGCAGCCTGTTGAAAGTTATAGGTGTGCTCCCCCAAAAGAACAGGACAGCCAGCTGCACAAGCCTCAATCAAGTTTTGACCTCCAAAGGGCAGCAAGCTTCCGCCCATTAGCACTAAGTCAGAAGCGCTGTAATACATCGGCATCTCACCCATGGAGTCACCCAGAACAACATCCAATCCAGCGCACTCACTCGGAGTACCAGACCACTCGCTACGACGGCGAAACTTGAAACTAGCATTGTTAATTTGATCTGCTACTTCTGCGAAGCGCTCGGGATGGCGCGGGACCAAACAAAGTAATGGAGGAGTTGCAAATGCATTGCTTAAGAGCAAATCTTTCCAAGCCTTCAGAATGATGGCCTCCTCTCCATCGCGCGTGCTCGCTGCACACACCATCAAGCGATTTCCTGCATGTAGTTCCCTCTGCCATTCCTTACCCTCAGCAAGCAATTTCGGATCGAGTGGAACATCAAATTTCAGATTGCCGGTAATAACAACATTTTTAACGCCTAGGCTGCGATAACGCCCTGCATCAAACTCAGTCTGCGCGAGGATTCCCGCAAAGGCTTGAAATAATGCACGCCCCGCTTCACCAAATCGATTAACGCGTCTGGCGCTTCGCTCCGAGAGGCGAGCATTTACTAGAAATAGGGGTAAGCCAATTTCTTTGCAACGAAAGACCACCGTCGGCCACGCCTCGGTTTCCATGAAGAGGCCAAACTTTGGCTTAAATGTTTTCAAGAAATGCTCTACAGACCAGCAAAGGTCGTAAGGTAAATAAACTTGACGCATTTGCCCAGCAGCAATCTCTTTAGCAAATAACTGCTTGCCAGTACGGCGGCCATTCAAAGTCATGTGGGTGAGCAAAATAGATTCGCCCTTAGCTAAATAAGCCTCAATCAAAGGTTGTGCAGCGCGCGTCTCACCAACTGATACCGCATGAATCCAAATAGAGCCCAGAGCAATAGGCTTGCTGTAGCCAAAGCCCAATCGCTCAGGAATGTGATGAAGATAGGAGAAGGCATGACGTGCACGCCAAGCTAGACGTATAAATGCTAATGGCAATAAGAGGTGCCATAGCAATTGATAAGCAGCAAACCAGATCCGGGGACGCGCCCCGTATTCTGAATTGGGAGTCAAACTCACTTTTTGAGACGTTCGGTCAACTCGACCGCCTTACCTAAGTAAGAAGATGGTGTCATCTCCAACAAACGTACTTTTGCATCCTCAGGAATCTTCAAACCACGAATAAAGGTTTGCAGGTCTGCTTGATTAATCCCTTTGCCACGAGTCAATTCTTTTAACTGCTCATAGGGATTCTCGATGCCGTAACGGCGCATCACCGTTTGCACTGGCTCAGCCAATACTTCCCAACAAGCGTCCAAATCAGCAGCGATTGCAGCATGATTTACCTCTAACTTACCAAGGCCGCGCAAGGCGCTGTCATAAGCCAGTACGCTGTGGCCAAAAGCAGGGCCTAGATTGCGCAAAACAGTGGAGTCAGTCAAGTCGCGTTGCCAACGAGAGATTGGTAATTTTTCTGCAAGGTGGCGCAGCAATGCATTAGCAACACCCAAGTTACCTTCAGAGTTTTCAAAATCAATCGGGTTCACTTTATGCGGCATCGTCGATGAACCGATCTCACCTGCTTTAGTGCGCTGCTTAAAGTAACCAACAGAGATGTAGGCCCAGAAGTCGCGATCCATATCCAAAAGAATCGTATTAGCGCGAGCAATCGCATCAAAGAGCTGAGCCATACCATCGTGTGGCTCAATTTGAATGGTGTAAGGATTGAACGTTAAACCTAGACGTTTCTCAACCACACTCTTGGAAAAATTTTCCCAATCAAAATCAGGATACGCTGACATGTGAGCGTTGTAGTTACCCACTGCGCCATTCATCTTGCCCAGCAAAGGAGCTGCAGCGATAGATTCGATCGCACGCTCTAAACGCTTGGCAATATTGGCAATCTCTTTACCCAAAGTGCTTGGGGAAGCTGGCTGGCCATGCGTGCGAGAGAGCAAAGGTACTTTAGCGTTCTCAATCGCGAGATCGGTCAATACTGAAAGTACTTTTCTGAGTTGGGGCAAGAGCACCTCATCGCGGGCACCACGTAACATTAAACCGTGAGAAGTATTGTTAATATCTTCTGATGTGCAGGCAAAGTGAATGAACTCACTTGCTTTCAACAAATCTGGTCGTCCAGCAACTTTTTCTTTTAAGAAGTATTCAACCGCTTTTACGTCGTGATTCGTTACTGCTTCGATATCTTTGATGCGCTGAGCATCTGCATCAGAAAAGTTTTCTGGGAGCGAAAGCAAAAAGGCTTCGTCAGCAGCATTAATTTTTGGAACATCAGGCAAGCCGGCAGCAGCCAAAGCCAAGAGCCAATGAATCTCCACAAAAACACGTTGGCGCATAAAAGCGGCCTCCGAAAGCCAGGGACGTAAGGCATCCAGTTTTCCGGCGTAACGGCCATCTAAGGGGGAAAGGGCATTGAGGGTTGAAAGCGGCTGACTCACGAATATTGCCTTTGCATTGAATATGTCAATAAAAGCTGATTTTAATGCGTTCTGGAGTACAGCAAAGCCCAAATAGGATGGCTATACTTGAGCCCATGAAACTTATCGGATCCCTTACCAGCCCCTATGTACGTAAAGTACGCATTGTTTTTAACGAGAAAAAGGTCGATGTTGACCTCGAATTAGAGAATGTTTGGGCTGCAGACACCAAAATAGCCCTTACCAACCCCCTGGGGAAGGTTCCCTGCCTCATGGCTGACGATGGAGAGGCTATTTATGACTCCCGCGTCATCGCCGAATACGCTGATGGCCTAAGCCCAGTCAGCAAGCTCATTCCGGCTGATAACCGTGAGCGCGCAGCCGTGAAAACCTGGGAGGCACTGGCAGACGGCGTGATGGATGCCGGCATTTTGGCCCGTTTAGAGCGCACCTTGCGCCCAGCAGAACAACAAAGCCAAGCTTGGTATGACCGCCAGATGGGCAAGATTAATGACGCCCTACGTCAAATGTCTGAACAGCTGGGTGGTAATGCTTGGTGTCACGGCAATCAAATCACCTTGGCAGATATCGCCGTAGGTTGCGCAATCGGATATTTATTGTTTCGCTTTCCAGAAGTGAAATGGCAAACTCAATATCCAAATTTAGATCGTCTGTATCAAAAGTTATTACAGCGACCTTCCTTTATTGAAACCGAACCACCTGCTGCTTAATTCACTTGCTGCTGAATTAAAAATGCCAATCAAAACTGATTGGCATTTTTGTATCCGCTACTTGCTAATGAAAATTATGCAGAAATAATTCCGCCACCCAAACAAATATCTCCGTCATACAAGACAGCAGATTGCCCTGGAGTAACAGCCCACTGCGCTTCTGGAAAACTTAAGTCGAAGCTTAGTGCTTCAGCACCAGCACTCAAAGTACAAGCAGAGTCTGCTTGTCGATAACGAGTCTTAGCAGAATAATTTCCGGGTGTTGGTGAAGCACCAGAAACCCAACTGGCGTCCATTGCGGCAAGCTGATTAGCCAATAGCCACGGGTGTTCGTGGCCTTGGGCTACATATAAGGTGTTATTAGGAATATCCTTGCGCGCTACATACCAAGCGTCACCATTGCCATCTTGACTACCACCCAAACCAATACCTTTGCGCTGACCTAAGGTGAAGAAGGCTAAGCCCATATGCTCGCCAACTGTTTTACCTTCTGGGGTTTTTATCGGGCCAGGTACGCGCGGTAAATAACGATTTAAGAATTCTCTAAAAGGACGTTCACCAATAAAGCAAATACCGGTGGAGTCTTTCTTTTTAGCATTGTGCAAACCAATTTTCTCTGCAATTTTTCTGACTTCCGTTTTTGGAATTTCTCCAAGCGGGAACATCACGTTTGCCAATTGTTGCTGCGTTAAGCGATGTAAGAAATAACTTTGGTCCTTACTGGCATCGACAGCTTTCAACAACTGTACTCTGCCACCTTCATGACGCACGCGCGCATAGTGCCCTGTTGCAATCGCATCCGCACCCAAACTCATGGCGTGATCTAAGAAAGCTTTGAACTTAATTTCGGCATTACATAAAACATCAGGATTGGGTGTTCGCCCTGCAGCGTACTCGCGCAAGAAATCAGCAAATACGCGCTCACGGTATTCAGCAGCAAAATTGACTGCTTCGACGTCTATTCCGATCAAATCGGCGACTGAAACCACATCGAGCCAGTCTTGACGAGCAGAACAGTACTCGTCGTTATCGTCATCCTCCCAATTTTTCATAAAAAGGCCAATAACTTCAAAGCCTTGCTCTTTGAGCATCCAGGCAGCCACCGACGAATCTACCCCTCCAGACATGCCAATAACGACTTTCTTGGGCTGGGAGGATGGGATTGAGGAAGAATTGAGCGGGATCATCAAAAAATGCGAGAATTCAATATAAGCTTACAGACCATATTGTAGAAGTCTTAGCCTGATTTCACAGAATTTCGGGCAAAAACCAAGCAAAAGGACTTAGGGGTGAGTAAATAGGCGCAACGAGCCCTATTTAACTAAAATAGATTTTTTATAAATTTTTGCTTTTGGAGACATGCCATGCGCATAGGAGTGCCACTGGAAACAAGGCCCGGGGAAACTCGAGTAGCCGCCACACCAGAAACCGTTAAAAAATTAATTGGTCAAGGTCATACCGTCGTCATTCAAAAAGACGCCGGAGTAAAAGCCAGTCAACCTGACTCCGCATACGAATCTGTCGGCGCAAGCATTGGTAGCGCTGCAGATGCGTTTGGTGCAGAGATTGTTCTTAAAGTACGTGCGCCCGAGGCAGCCGAACTTAAACAGATTAAATCCGGTGCCGTTCTTCTGGGCATGCTCGATCCGTTTGATAACGACATGATTGCAGCCATGGCTGCTCAAGGTGTTACTGCATTCTCTTTAGAGGCTGCACCACGCACAACACGCGCACAAAGTATGGACGTTTTGTCTTCCCAGGCAAACATTGCTGGTTATAAAGCGGTATTGGTTGCTGCAAATGAATATCAACGCTTCATGCCAATGCTGATGACTGCTGCAGGAACTGTTAAAGCAGCTCGCATCCTGATCTTGGGTGCTGGTGTTGCAGGCTTGCAAGCGATTGCTACTGCAAAACGTCTTGGCGCCGTGATTGAAGCATCCGATGTGCGTCCAGCAGCGAAAGAACAAATCGAATCATTGGGCGCCAAGTTTGTTGACGTTCCTTATGAAACCGATGAAGAGCGTGAGATTGCTCAAGGCGTTGGCGGCTATGCCCGCCCAATGCCTGAAGCTTGGATGAAGCGTCAAGCAGCTTTGGTTGCGGAGCGTGCGCAACAAGCTGACATCGTAATCACCACTGCATTGATTCCAGGACGTAAGCCGCCTGTGCTTTTGCATAGCGACACGGTTGCTAATATGAAGCCAGGCTCCGTCGTGATCGACTTGGCTGCTGGCAAAGGTGATAACGGTTCAGGTAACTGCCCGTTAACGCAAGCAGATAAAGTAATTGATGTGAATGGCGTGAAAATTGTTGGCTACACCAACTTAGCTAGCATGGTTGCAGCAGATGCTTCTGCACTGTACTCACGTAACTTGCTCGATTTCATGAAACTCATTGTGGATAAAGAAGCCAATTTAGTCATCCCAAGTGATGATGACATTGTTACTGCTTGCTTAATGTGTCGTGATGGCCAAGCCATCCGCAAAAACTAATAGTAAAAATACTAAGGAAACACTATGGATCTCGCTGCCTTTCAAAGCATCCTCACCGTTCAAAACATTACCGTGTTTGTATTGGCCATATTTGTTGGCTATCACGTAGTTTGGAACGTAACGCCAGCATTGCATACGCCTTTAATGGCGGTGACCAATGCCATCTCCGGCATCATCATCGTTGGAGCATTGCTCCAAACTGAAGTTATCGGTGGCGATGAAATCACTCTCACCAGCATTATTGGTGCAGTAGCTGTATTCCTCGCGTCTATCAATATTTTTGGTGGCTTTATGGTCACCCGTCGCATGCTTGAAATGTTCAAGAAAAAAGCTCCCAAAGCTGATGCGGCTGGAACCAAATAAACCTAGAACAAGACCTATATAGAGACCAAAACTATGTCAAACATAACCGCTATTTCTTATCTCATTTCATCGGTGTTGTTCATCCTCGCTTTGCGTGGCTTGTCTTCACCAACTACTTCACGCCAAGGCAATACCTTCGGCATGATTGGTATGTTGTTAGCCGTTGTTACCACTTTCTTCATTCCTGATTTCAAACCTGTCATCTCATTGATTGGTGTTGCAATTGTGGGTGGCGCGATTATTGGAACGATTGCCGCTAAACGCGTGCAAATGACCAAGATGCCTGAGTTGGTTGCTTTGATGCACTCCTTCGTAGGTTTGTCAGCTGTGTTAATTGCGATTGCTGCTGTATTTAATCCAGCGCATGACCATACTGGCGCGCAGAAGATTGAGCTCTTTATTGGCGCATTTATTGGTGCCATCACCTTCACCGCATCTGTAATTGCATTCGGTAAGTTATCTGGCAAGGTCAGCGGCAAGCCTGTGAGCTTTACTGGTCAACACTTACTGAACCTAATTTTGGCTGTTTCGATGGTGGGTGCTGGCATTGCTTATTACATGGGCGATAGCCACGCAGCCTTCTTGGCAATGTGTGCCATTGCTTTGGTGTTGGGCGTGACCTTGATCATCCCTATCGGCGGTGCTGATATGCCGGTGGTGGTATCGATGCTGAATAGCTATTCTGGTTGGGCAGCGGCTGGTATTGGTTTCACATTAAACAACCCAGTATTAATTATTGCGGGTGCTTGCGTAGGCTCATCCGGTGCGATTCTGTCTTACATCATGTGTAAGGCGATGAACCGCTCCATCTTGGCTGTATTGCTAGGCGGCTTTGGCGCTGAAGCTGCTGCCGGCGGTGCTGATGATGGCGGTCCTAAGAACTACAAAACAGGCTCACCTGAAGATGCCGCTTTCCTCATGGAAAATGCTGACACCGTGATCATTGTTCCAGGTTATGGCTTGGCAGTGGCTCGCGCTCAACATGCATTGAAAGAATTGACTGAAAAGTTGACTCATCATGGCGTGACGGTGAAGTATGCGATTCACCCAGTAGCAGGTCGTATGCCTGGTCATATGAACGTACTGTTGGCTGAAGCTGAAGTTCCATACGATCAAGTATTTGAGATGGAAGACATCAACAGCGACTTTGGTCAGGCTGACGTAGTGCTGGTACTTGGCGCTAACGACGTTGTTAACCCAGCGGCACGCACTCCAGGTAGCCCAATTTTTGGCATGCCGATCTTGGAAGCATTTAAAGCCAAAACTATCATCGTGAACAAGCGCTCTATGGCAGCTGGTTATGCCGGCCTAGATAACGAGCTCTTCTATATGGATAAGACCATGATGGTCTTCGGTGATGCGAAGAAGGTAGTTGAAGAGATGGTTAAGGCGGTTGAATAAGCCTGATTTAGAAATCATCAAATAATTAACCGCCTTCGGGCGGTTTTTTATTACACTAAGCAAACTCCTTAATTAAAGCGAAACCACCTTATAAGAGCTTGCTATGCCAAATTACGTTGAGAATCACCTCGATATCGTTCAATATGCACCGCAAATATTTTTTGCTTCTATCCTGGCATTCTTATTGGTAGGCTGGATCTTCGGGAGATATTGAACTCGTACCTCGGAACACGTCGTTGTCAGAGATTCATTGGCAACAGCAATTTTTGGTTTATCCGCACTGGTACTCGGCTTCACTTTTTCAAATGCAACTGAACATTACGACCAGCGGATTAGCTTAATGCGTGACCAGGCTTACGCTCTCAAGCAAGTCTATCAATCGAGTAATTACCTAAATCCTACCGATCGCATCATGGTACAAAATACCTTAAAGCAAATCCTTAGCCAGAGAATGTCTAAATACGAGGACCTTAAAACAATGGATGACCTTGACGTCCATAACGATGCCTTAGCCAAGTCACTAAACACCCTTAACGAAGAAATCAATCAATCCATTGGAAGGGCACCAGCCAGCACCAAGGATTTGGCAGCCAACATCTTGCAGCCCCAACTTGCGTCTCTGTTAGGCGTATTCCAAGAGGGAATACTCAATGGAAAAAAACATCCCCCGGCTATTATCGACCGCTTCCTCTTTGCTCTGCTCTCAATAGGGGCCTTATTAAGCGGTTACTCAATGGCAATCAAAAAAGAAGAAGACTGGTTTCTGACGGTGCTTTACCTGGGCTTGATGTGGTTTGCGCTTCACGTGATATTTGCCCTGGAATTCCCACATCAACTGCAAGATCCGCATCTCATGAATGCAGACTTTTTAAAGCTTCAAAAAGTCTGGCAGTAATGCTCGCGACATTACCTTCTCTGGTAGCTATTGAATAAATTGTCCTGCAGTACATAGGCAACACCATTAACTACCAAATAAAGGTCTTGATCGAGTACGCGGCTTCGGTAAGTCCAACCAGCAGGTAATTTCAACTGCTCATTCAGTACCGGTAGATCTTTCATACTGAGTGCAGGATTCGCAATCTGTGAGTACGACTGCATAACATAAACCTCTCCTGCGGGAGAGGTAAGCTCGTATACAGCACTACCTGCTCTATATATAAAATTGGTAGTGCGGGTAACTTCATTTGGGGTGTACTGTTTACTACCCATCAATTGCTTAAGCAAACTTACTTGCACAGTTGCCCGCAAGTTCATCTCCATCCCGCCGAAGGTCTCTTTTACGTCATTGACAGTATTACCCGCCGCCTGAATTTCATCCATCGTCCAATAGCGTGGTCCATTTAATAAAACAAACGAGGCATCAAAAGACTTCTCAATAGATTCCTTGGTCAAGCTCTTCCACTGGGCTTCAGGGCAAAGGTTAAGACCTTGAGTATTAAATACTTTTACCTCTAAATTGAGCCATGCTCGCTTGCCCAGCAGAACTTCGCAATAACGCTGGTTGCGCAGGTTTGAGACACCCTTCTGAAAGACTGGCTGAGAATCAGTTGATTGAGCGATTGAAGACCTGCAAAGTAGGGTTGAGCTTAGAAAGAGCAAGCCCATAGAAATGAATTGGGTTGCTTGATTGCGACTAATCATTTTGACACCCGTTCCAAAGGTAATATTGGATATAGCTTACTCCTTAAATGCAAAACGCCTGGTCTTTTGAACCAGGTGCTCTTATTGCTACAGCCACCAGTAGCAGATTAATCCTTAGTCCTTCAGTTATGCAAAGAGGGTTGTTAAGTAAGATTTAAAAAACTAGCTGCTTCAGAAAAGTACCTTCGGGTGGTTTTTTCGCTAAGATACGACATAGAGGCATCGATAGAATGCTTCATCACTTAATAAGTCGAGACAATATGCAATTCAAACCAGCTTTTATTGCCTTTCTCATTTCAATCTGCCCAATTTTTTGGGTAGGATCAGCCAGTTCACAAAGCAACTATCCCAACCGAACTATTCAAACCATCATGCCGCTTCAAGCAGGAAGTGGCGTTGACATCTTGATGCGCCCAGTTGCGCAAAAAATGGGTGAAAGCCTGGGTCAAGCAATCACAATAGAAAATATTCCCGGGGGTGCGGGTTTGATTGGCGCGGCTAAGGTTGCACAAAGTCCTGCTGATGGCTATGTCTTAGGCGCATTTAATGACAGCATCCTAACGATGGTACCCAATCTATATAAAAAGATTGATTACGATCCGATTCAAAGTTTTTCTCCAGTATCCGAAGTAGCTGCGATTACTTTTGTTCTGGTTGCTAACCCAACATTTCCTGGGAATACTGCAGCAGACCTAGTGCGCATTGCTAAAGAAAGGCCTGGTAGGATTGACTACGCATCTGGGGGCAATGGTTCGCCACAGCATATTGGCATGGAAATCTTCCGCCAATACACCGGTGCCCCAATCGTTCATATTCCTTATCGTGGAGCTGCTGCTGCAGTCACTGACGTCATGGCTGGTCAAGTGCCAGTGATGATCAGCGCTTTATCAGTTGTACTGCCCCATATTCGTGCTGGGAAGCTGAAGGCATTGGGGGTGGCGAGCAAAACACGATCTCCGTTGCTACCCAATACTCCAACAATTAGTGAGAGTGTGAAAGGTTATGAATTCTCAACCTGGGGCGCTCTACTAGCACCCAAAGGCACTTCACCAGCAATTATTGAAAAACTAAATGAGTCTTTAGCAACTGCGCTAAGAGACCCAAAGCTACGTGAACAACTTATTCAGCAAGGCTTTGAATTTGTTCCTCTTGGCCCAGATCATTTAAAGGAAATGATTGCACAGGGATTGGTAAAGATGAAAAAAGTAATTAAGGATGGCGGTATACAGCCCGACTAATTCGAGCAGAGAATCCAATAAAAAACGCCCGGTCTTTTGAACCGGGCGCTCTTATTTCTACAGCCAGTTGGCTGAGGAAATTAACGGCTATTACATCATGCCGCCCATTCCGCCCATTCCACCCATGCCACCCATATCAGGCATACCACCAGCAGATTCATCTTTTGGTGCTTCGGAGATTGCGCAATCGGTTGTCAACAACAGGCCAGCAACAGAAGCAGCATTTACCAATGCAGTTTTTGTTACCTTAGTTGGGTCGATAACACCTTGTGCAACGAGGTCGCCGTATTCACCAGTAGCAGCGTTGTAGCCGTTATTGCCTGTACTTGCTTGTACTGCATTAACAACCACACCAGCATCTTCACCAGCGTTGCTAACGATCGTACGCAATGGCTCTTGCATAGCGCGCAATACGATGCTGATACCAGCGTCTTGATCGGCGTTATCGCCTTTCAAGCCTTTGATACCTTGCATTGCACGAATCAATGCTACGCCACCGCCAGGAACAATGCCTTCTTCAACAGCTGCACGAGTTGCGTGCAATGCGTCGTCAACACGAGCCTTCTTCTCTTTCATTTCCACTTCAGTAGCAGCACCAACACGAATCACTGCAACACCGCCAGCCAACTTGGCTACACGCTCTTGCAATTTTTCTTTGTCGTAGTCGCTAGTAGCTTCTTCGATCTGAACACGAATGTTCTTCACGCGAGCTTCGATTGCTTTAGCATCGCCAGCACCGTCAATAATGATGGTGTTTTCTTTACCTACCTCGATGCGCTTCGCTTGACCTAAATGCTCAAGAGTTGTTTTCTCGAGTGTGAGGCCGATTTCTTCAGCGATTACTGTGCCGCCAGTCAAAATCGCGATGTCTTCCAACATGGCTTTACGACGGTCACCGAAACCAGGGGCTTTAACAGCACAAGTCTTGATAATGCCGCGGATGTTGTTCACAACTAAAGTTGCCAAGGCTTCGCCTTCAACATCTTCTGCAATGATCAACAATGGACGACCAGACTTCGCGACTTGCTCAAGTACTGGGAGCAAATCACGGATGTTGGCAATCTTCTTGTCAAACAAGAGAACGTATGGGCTTTCCAATACAGCAACTTGTTTTTCTGGTTGATTGATGAAGTATGGGGAGAGGTAACCGCGGTCAAACTGCATACCTTCAACAACTTCAAGCTCATCTTCCAAAGACTTACCATCTTCAACAGTAATAACGCCTTCTTTGCCTACTTTTTCCATGGCTTCTGCAATGCGCTGACCAATGCTGTGGTCGCTGTTTGCAGAAATAGAGCCTACTTGAGCGATTTCTTTAGTAGTAGTGCAAGGCTTGCTGATTTTTGCGAGCTCTTGGATAGCAGCTGAAACAGCTTTATCAATACCGCGCTTCAAGTCCATTGGGTTATGGCCCGAAACAACATACTTCATACCTTCGCGAACGATAGACTGAGCTAATACAGTTGCTGTAGTTGTACCGTCACCAGCGATGTCAGCAGTCTTGGAAGCAACTTCCTTAACCATCTGCGCGCCCATGTTCTGGAGCTTGTCTTTGAGTTCGATTTCTTTTGCTACGGATACACCGTCTTTAGTGATTGTTGGTCCACCGAATGAACGCTCAATCACCACGTTGCGACCTTTTGGTCCCAAAGTTGTTTTCACTGCATTAGCAAGAATGTTGACGCCTTCGACCATCTTGGTGCGGGCGCTATCTCCAAATACAACGTCTTTTGCTGCCATGATTAAATTCCTCTCTTAAATACCGAAATTACTTCTGTACAACAGCCATGATGTCGTCTTCACGCATCACGATGAGTTCTTCGCTGTCAACTTTTACTGTTTGACCTGCATATTTACCAAACAACACGCGATCGCCTACTTTGACGTCAGGTGCGTTTAATTTGCCGCTGTCATCACGTTTACCTGGGCCTACTGCCAATACTTCACCTTGATCAGGTTTTTCTGCAGCAGCGTCAGGAATGATGATTCCGGAAGCAGTTTTTGATTCTTGATCTAAACGCTTGATGATTACGCGATCATGTAAGGGACGCAAATTCATCTCTTCTCCTATGTTAGTAAGTGTTAACTATTTAAATAAACTATATAAATCAATGCTTTATGATCTCTTCACACGGAAGCCAAGGGTTATTTAGGTATAAATCGCCTCTTTAGCACTCGCATGTAGGGAGTGCTGATTATATAGGTCTGATTCCCTGGATTTCAAGGGCGGATCACCATAAATTCTTTAAGGATTTAGCCTATTTTTATAATAGGGACAGGCTGGTAGGTCAATTCCTACAGATAAATCAGCCTAAAGCCCTTACCGCTCCAATCCGTCCTGCCTAGACTGGATAGTCACCGATTGGAGAATGCTGATGAGCCCGAAATCCCGGCTGTACACGCTTGTAAAGGCATGGAAGAACAAACCCTTCCAAGAAGTACGAGACGCCTGTGGCGACCCCTGGCTTGGTCTTAGTAACCAAGCTCTTGAAGAACACCAATCCTGGTCCAAGCGACAAGCGATTAGTCATGAACCCATTTTTAACTGCAAGGGAACAAAACTGACAGGATCTTTATTTAGACCATTACTGACTACCTCTGATATGCAATTGCTACGCCTTTTTATGGAAGGCCTAGACACCATTGCCTATTGGTATCGTAGTGGTCGTTTTATTCCTGGAATTTTGCCGGTGCCTTCACATGCCATCGCCTCAAGTTGCTATGTGGATGCTATGAGTGAGTTGATCTTGAATTCACGTCTACCGGTTGGCTTGGTATCTATCGGCATTCAATCCATTCCTGAGCCCGATATTGCCGATGCATGCAAAGAAGGATTACTTCGTTTGCGACGACTGGGCGTCCTGCTTCACTTTTTAAAATTCTCTGGCAGCGCCGAAGAATTGCATTGGATTACAGAGATGCAATTAGAGGGTGTACATATTGATATGAGCCAGATACGTGAGCGCGAGCTGGCTAGTGATGCACTTTCCCAACTCAGGCAATCGCCCTACTCACCTACACAAATTTATGCCAGCAATATTGGGTTGGTAAAAGATTTAGAAAATGCCTACACTCTGATTGCCGACCATGCTTATGGCGGCCTCATGATGTCCCCTATTAGCCGTCATCAGATGCTTCAGATTAACGATAGCCGTATCTCTAAAGCCATTTTTTCGCTGCACCCTCATCAACACCCAAACCAAAACGGAGACAAGTAATGAGAAAACGCGTGATGTTGGTAGATGACCATCCAGCAATGCTGATGGCTCTTAAAAGTATGTTGCAGGACCAGTTGTTATTTGAAATTGCAGGGCAAGCGCAGAACGGCGAGGAGTGCCTCAGGTCTATGAAAGAGGTGAACCCTAATATGGTGATTCTTGATCTAGATATGCCCAAGACGGATGGCTTTGATGTCATCCGCCGAATTGGGTTGATGTACCCAGATGTGCGGATGCTAGTGCTGTCGAGTATGGATGAAGCAGTCTATGGCGGCAGGGTTCGCTCACTTGGTGGGCATGGCTTTGTAAATAAAACTGCCGGTGCGGATGTCATCCTAGCTGCATGCGTTGCCATATCCCAAGGCTATAACTTTTTCACTCACGGCAAAAATGGTAATAGCTCATTAAGTGATAACGATAAGCTTGCGTTAATTTCTGATCGTGAGCTACAGGTCATGAAATATTTAGGCAAAGGGAACTCAAACCAACAAATCTCTGAAATGCTGCATATCAGCAATAAGACAGTAGCCACTTATAAGACTAGAGTCTTTGACAAGCTGGGCATTAACAATATTGCAGACTTGATTTTGTTCTGCCGCATGAACAACATCATCGAAAGCTAGAGCGGCATGTATCGATCCATCACCCGTATTGCCCTTTTTATCCTATTGAATGGGATATTAAGCAATACCTATGCGAACTTACTGAACTCGGCAGAGCAACGGTGGATCGATGCTCATCCTGTAGTGCGTTTTAGTATTCATGAAAAATATGCGCCTTACTTAGATGTGCATGAAAAGGGTGAGCCTGGAGTTTTTCATGGCTTTCTAAAAAAGCTCAGCGAATTTACCCACCAAGAGTTTTTACCGAAGTGGCGTAAGAGCGATCGGGAGGGACTTCAGCAACTAGCCAATGGAGAGGTGGATTTCATCATTGATCCACCCGCTCTAGATGACGAGTATCTGAAGTTTGGCTCCTTATCAGAAGCAATCTTTTGGGGGCATGACGCTATTCTGACTAAACGGTCCAAAAACGATGCGCCTATTGAGCCAATTAATATCGCCTACTTTGACCGTGGCTTTGAAAACCCACCGATACCCAATCATCCCCAAGCCAGCGTATCCGGCCATGCGGAAAAATTAATATTTGATCTCCTCAAAAACGATATTGAAGCGCTTGTCTTACCGCTTCGTCTTGCGCAACAACTCATTCAGAAATTAAACGCAGACAAGTTACAGGTTGACGGGCTTTACAGTAGAGAGCCCTTTGAATATCGCTGGCTTATCTCGAATCAAGATGAAGCTTTGCATGGAGTACTTGAGCAGTTTCTCAATAATCTAGATCCAATCGCATCACGAGATCTTTTTAACATCAACGCGTCTACTTTTGAAAGAGGCCGCTCATCCCCAGCCAATCATTTGCCTTGGCTCTCCACTTTGGCAATCCTACTGATAGGCTCTACCTTGCTTTGGCGCATGCATCAGAGACAAACAATTCAAAAACAAGAAGCGAAACATCTTATTTCATCGAAAGAGCAGGCAGAGAATGCAAATGCCGCAAAGTCTGCTTTCCTAGCCACAATGAGTCATGAGATCCGCACGCCAATGAATGCCATTTTGGGGGTGCAAGAGTTATTGCTCAGCAGCTCCCTACCTGCAAATGAAAAAACTTTACTGAAGAGCGCACACTCATCAGCAGAATCTCTTCTAGGAATCCTAAACCAGGTTTTGGATCTATCAAAGATAGAGGCAGGCAAGCTTACACTCAATATTGAGCCTTGTAATCTCAATGCTTTGATTGATGACATCGATTCGGCATTTTCGACCGTGGCCCATAGACAGAGTCTCAAGCTACATACCTCTAAAGATCCGCGCATTGCAGAAGTCTTGTTGTTGGATTCTTTACGTTTACGCCAAATACTGCAGAACCTGATTAGTAACGCCATTAAGTTCACCGATCATGGTGAAATCTATTTCTCTATCAGCGTGCTCGCAGATGATCATGCGGGACAATTAGTTGAATTCAGAGTCATTGATACCGGTGTTGGCATGGGTACAGAAGAGATTGCAATAGCACTCCAAGCTTTTGAGCAAATACCAGGCAATACCGAACAGACTAATGGCACTGGCCTTGGTCTAACCATCACAAATCACTTAGTCACTTCCATGAACAGCCAGCTCTACTTTGAGAGCGCGCCAGGCTTTGGTAGCAATATTCATTTTTGCGTTGCATTTCCACGTACCAGCATTGCTGCAACCGGAGCCTCAAGACCTGAACATAGCAATATATCCAGAAAGCTAGTCTCCAAGCATGCTCAAAATAATGAGCGCCTTTTACAAGCCTTAGTAGTGGAAGATCACCCAGCAAGCCGCCAAATTATCTCGCTTCAACTTCAGGCGCTAGGCATTGAAGTATCAGTTTGCGATAACGCCACCACAGCTCTAGATCTCATCAGTCAACGGCATTTTGATCTTCTGCTAACCGATCAATCTATCCCAGGCATGGAGGGCTCAGAGCTTGCCAAGCACATACGTAATGCGGGCAATCAAGACCTCATCATCATCGGCATTACTGCAGATATCTATGCCCTAGATTCACGCCATCAATTCTTGGAGGCTGGTATGAATGGTGTCCTGATCAAACCTTTAAGTCTCATGACTTTAGAGAATGAGCTGTCACGCTATTTCCAAGTCGAAGAATTAACTGAGACTACAACTCAAACTGGGGGTCTGGAGGAGTATTCATTTGACGCCTTCGGAAATCTCCTTAGAAACAGCCCAGAGTACATTCTGGTGATCTTGGAAGAAATTCAAAAGGTGCATGATGAGACCCTACTCACCCTAAGAAATGAAGCCATAGATGAAGACGCCTTCAGAAGGATGGTTCATAAAGTCAAAGGAGGGGCGCAGCTTCTGAGTGCCGCAAAGTTTATTAAGGCCTGTGAAGCTTTAGAGGAAGCAGAGTCTCTAGATCTTCAAATTCAAGCCTTTATCCAGTTACTTGAAGAGCAAAATCAAATGATTAGTAGGTATCAATCTCAATATGCAAAGCTTTAATCTTTGATGCGGTGGGTTTATCCTATGGGAGATGCGTTTTTCTCCTCTTCGCCCATCCGCTTTTATTGCAATCCTCCTTTGGACGGCCAGCTCTTTGGCCTTTGCCGGCGAGAGTACATCCCCAGCAATTCCTCTATCCGTAGCGAGTAGCCTCGAACGCAATCAAATCCCTCTTGATACCGTAAGTATTTCAGTTGTAGAGATCGAATCTGGTCGACCCGGAAAGAATACATCCAAGAAAGTTTTAGATTGGCGTGGTGGTGATCCAATGAACCCTGCCTCCACCATGAAGCTACTCACTACGCTTTCTGGTTTAGACATCTTAGGCCCGCAATATCGTTGGCGCACTAATGTCTATACAGATGGAGTAATTCGTCAGGGGGTATTGAAAGGCAATCTGTATTTGCAGGGTACAGGTGATCCAAAACTCGTTCCAGAAGAGTTGGCCAAGATGATGAAGGACCTTCAAGGTCTGGGTATCCAGAAGATTGATGGCAATCTATTCTTTGATCGCAGTGCTTATGCGGCTAATGTCATGGAGCAAAATACTATTGATGGCGAAGCTCTGCGTGCATACAACGTTCCGCCAGATCCTCTGCTCTATGCATTTAGAACTTTGTCGTTTCAACTAGGTAAGTCACGCACTGCGGATTTTATTGACATTAGTTACACCCCATCCCTCTCCCAGCTAAAGGTATCCAACCAAATGCAGCTGGTCGATCGCTCATGCGATAACTGGAAAAGCAATATCCGCTTTAATTTAGATCCGGAAGGTGTCACCAATACCGATCAGCCTTTAACTGCACAGTTCTCTGGGGCGTTCCCAAGCTCCTGTAAGGGAGTGAACTTTAACGTTGTTGCGCTTGACGCCAATACCTTTCTAACGCAAGGCTTCGCAGCCGCCTGGGAATTAGCTGGTGGCAGCTGGGCACAAGCTCCTATCGGTAAAGATGGTTCAGTTCCTTTAGCCGCCCGACTTCTTTTGCAATTTGAAGGCAGCAAACTTGCCGATGATGTCTTAGACATCAACAAGTACTCAAATAACGTCATGGCACGCCAAGTTCTTTTGACTATGGCTTTAGAGAAAATGGGTAAGCCAGCAACAACTGCCAATGGTGAGTTAGTGATTCAGAGTTGGCTCAAACAAAATGGTTTGGACTTTCAGGGGCTGGTGATTGAGAATGGCTCTGGGCTATCTCGCAACGAAGCAATCTCTGCCAGTCAAATGAATCAGCTCTTGCTCACTGCTCGTAATTTACCAGTGGGTGATATTTTATATAACAGCCTACCAATTGCAGGTACCGATGGCACGATGCGCAATCGCTTAATGGTTCAACTACGCAAGTTTTTACATCTGAAGAAAAAACCAGAAGCCAGAATTAAAACCGGTTCTCTTGCAGATGTGCGAGCGATCTCAGGTTATGTAATGAGTAAATCTGGAAAGATGTATGCGGTGACTTCATTCATCAACCACCCCAATGCTTGGAGGGGTCTAGAGGCGCACGATCAGTTGCTATCGTGGCTGCTTGAAGATGGGCCAGAACCAAAGCATGCGCGCTGAAGACGATCTCTAACGCCGTCCCACTCCTCGCCCGCTGGCGGTTCAGGGAACAAAATCAAATCCCAACCTTGCTGATCTAAATCACGCAAGGAGCGATATAGCCGACTCGCAAAGGCACCGCTATCGCTTGGAACCTCAACCTCCTCAAAGTGGGCCGAAGGATGCCCATCTTCGCTTAAGGAGGATTCTGAATCCCACACCGCTACAGCAACGCGCGATTTAATATCTGGATATTCAGTCAAGGCATCCAAGACACGACCCGGGGCATATAGGCGCAAAGGCGTAGTTGGTGCGTAATGGGCTTTGAGACTTCCAGATACCCTTGGTAGATCTGCCGTTGCTTCATTGGGCGCTTCATTCCCTTTTACTTCTCCAGGCTGATAAACCTTTACACCTGTCTTGGTAAAAATTTCACTTGGAGTGATTGCGCCGGGTCTGAGTAGCACAGCCTTATCGCCAGATGACAAATCAATGATGGTTGACTCGATACCGACTTCACAATCGCCACCATCCAAAATCATTAAATCCAACATACCCTCGAACTCATTACGGACGTCGGCAGCACTAGTCGGCGATACCTTACCAAAGCGATTGGCTGATGGCGCAACAACTCCGCCTTTAAATTTACGTAATAACTCCTGTGCAACAGGATGAGAAGGAGCCCGAATCGCTACCGTATCTTGGCCGCCAGTCAGTTCATTTAAAACACTTTTATCTTTCTTGAAGACTAAAGTTAATGGCCCTGGCCAAAAGGCGTTAATGAGCTTTAAGGCTTCCTCGGATAAGTCTCTTACCCACGGTGCCAAGAGCGCAACCCAATCGATTTGAGTTTGATCGAATTTATCTGGCGCAGCTAAATGAACAATTAGGGGGTGATTTGATGGGCGACCCTTAGCGGTAAAGATTTTCTTAATCGCTTCAGGATTTTTAGCATCCGCGCCCAAGCCATAAACGGTCTCTGTGGGGAACGCAACCAAACCACCGTCACGCAAGCTTTGTACTGCCTCATTAATCACTGCAGAAGATTGCAAGTGGGTACTGTCTGCGGACATTTCTAGGGCTCGATCCCTAGTTCGGTAGCAACAGCTGCGCAATTTTTCCGAGCCTCATTGAGATTCTCGCCTAAGCAGTTAATGTGACCCATTTTTCTACCAATGCGTGGCGCAGATTTGCCATACAGGTGTAGCTTTGCATCAGGGTGAGCCAGAACTTTATTCCATGCAGGCTCTTTTGGTTGATCTTCACTACCCTCAAACCAAAGATCACCCAACAAGTTCAACATGGATACAGGCGCAAGCTGACGGGTATCACCCAAAGGCAAACGAGCCATTGCTCGTACCTGCTGTTCAAACTGACTGCTCACACAAGCATCCATGGTGTAGTGACCAGAGTTGTGCGGGCGTGGTGCGATTTCATTAGCCACGATGTCGCCGTTCTTCAGCACAAAGAATTCTACGCAAAGAACACCAACGTAATCGATCTTCCGAATCAGCGCCTTGGCTGCATCAATGATTTTCTTTTCCTGAGCAGGCTTCAGTGAAGGGGCTGGCACAGTCGAGGTATGCAAAATACCGTCACGATGGATATTTTGGGCCACTGGATAGGCTACTACAGCATCGTCATAACCACGCACTACCAAAGCTGACACTTCAAAATCTAATTCCATGCGCTTTTCTAAAACACAAGGCACGCGCCCGAACTCATTCCATGCAGTAGTCAATTCATCTGCACTGTAAACAGTAGCCTGACCTTTGCCGTCATAACCCATTCGAGCAGTCTTCAAGATTCCAGGGAAGAGCTCCTTTGGAGCATGGGCAATATCAGCCTCATACTCAATCACAAAGTTGGGAGCTGGGCCAATATTGGTCTCTGACTTCCAAGTGGCTAAGAAATTTTTCTCAGCAATACGATTTTGGGCAAGAGACACGCAACTGCTGCGTGGCGCCACAAATACACCCAAAGACTCCAACTCATCCAAAGCTTGAGCGGGAACATTTTCAAACTCAGTACTCACTGATGAACATAGTGCAGCCATCTCTTTTAAAGCGGCACTATTAGTGTAGTCAGCTTGAATAAATTTTTCAGCAATAGAGCCTGCAGGACTATCAGAGCCAGGGTCGAGCACGCAAACCTTGTAGCCCATCGCTTGAGCGGCTTGAGTAAACATCCGCCCCAATTGACCGCCACCTAAAATTCCTAAATATGAACCCGGCAAAATGGGTTCCATACGATCTGCCATGTAATTAATATCCCGGCAAATTCATTGAGCGTGCAGCATCAGACTGCTTGGCACGGAAATCTTCTAAGCGCTTTGCTAAATCAGCATCATGCAAAGCTAAACCTGCAATCACATGCAAGGCAGCATTTGCTGCGCCGGCTTCACCAATCGCAAAAGTAGCAACCGGAATACCTTTAGGCATCTGCACAATAGAAAAGAGAGAATCTTCTCCACGCAAATATTTACTAGCGACAGGTACGCCATAAACAGGAACAATCGTTTTTGAGGCGAGCATGCCTGGTAGATGAGCTGCGCCACCTGCACCAGCAATGATGGCTTGCAAACCATTCGCCTGCGCTTTTTCAGCGTACTGAAACATGTCATCTGGCATGCGGTGTGCGGAGAGTACTTTTGCCTCATGAGCAATGCCGAATTGCTCAAGCATTTGAGCGGCGTGCTGCATGGTGTCCCAATCTGAATTGGATCCCATCACTATTCCGACGATTGGCTTCTTACTCATTTACCTCTCCAAATGCCTTATAACCATTAAGAGCTCTATTATCCCTGACTCAAGAAGTCTCAGTAAGGCGGGTAAGCGCTTCACGATACTTTTGGGCAGTCTTTTCAATCACATCTGCTGGCAATTGCGGTGCAGGGGCTGTTTTAGGCCATAACTTACCATCCACCATGGCGGTTTCTAGCCAATCACGCACAAACTGCTTGTCATAAGAAGGTGGGTTAGAGCCTACATAGTAGGTCTCTGCAGGCCAAAAACGAGAAGAGTCGGCTGTCAGGATCTCATCCATCAACACCAGTTGGTCATTGGCATCTAAGCCAAACTCAAACTTGGTATCAGCAATGATGATTCCACGAGTAGCTGCGTATTCAGAAGCCTCTTTGTACAAACGAATACTCACTTCACGAATTTGATTGGCTAACTTTTCACCAATGAGCTCGATGACTTTCTCAAATGAGATGTTTTCATCATGCTGACCAAACTCTGCTTTAGCAGCAGGAGTAAAAATAGGCTCAGGTAATTTCTGGGCATTCTCTAAACCTTCCGGCAAAGCAATGCCGCAAACCTTGCCAGTTTCTTTGTAGTCTTTCCAGCCACTACCGGCTAAGTAACCACGGACCACTGCCTCAACCAAAATGGGCTTTAAGCGCTTAGCAACTACCGCACGACCTTTGACTTGGCTAATCTCATCCGCTGCCACTACAGTAGCTGGATCAATGCCAGTCAAATGATTAGGAATCACTGCAGCCAATTTATCAAACCAAAAATTGGCCATTTGATTGAGAACTACACCCTTCTCAGGAATGGGCTCACCCATCACTACGTCAAACGCAGAAAGACGGTCGGTAGTAATCATCAGCAACTTGTTGTCATCTAATGCATAAACATCACGCACTTTACCCTTGGACAACAAAGGTAATGACTTAATAGAGGTAGCGTACAAAGCAGGCATATTTAAATCACTTCACAATTTGAGTTAATTTGCCGCTCTTATATAGCTCAGCCATCTTCTCTAAAGAAATCGGTTTAATTTTGGAGGCTTGACCTGCAGAACCAAAGGCCTGGAAGCGTGCAATACAAACCTTCTTGGCGGCTTCACGGGCTGGCTTCAAATAATCGCGTGGGTCAAACTTGCTTGGATTTTCAATAAAGTAACGACGAATTGCACCGGTCATTGCCAAGCGGATATCCGTATCGATATTGATCTTACGAACGCCATTCTTAATGCCCTCTTGAATCTCTTCAACCGGAACACCGTAAGTTTCTTTCATATCACCGCCGAATTCACGGATCTCAGCAAGCAACTCTTGTGGAACACTAGAAGAACCATGCATTACCAAATGCGTATTAGGTATGCGCGCATGAATTTCTTTAATGCGATCGATTGCCAAAATATCGCCCGTCGGCTTTTTAGTGAACTTGTATGCCCCATGGCTAGTACCGATCGCAATTGCTAAGGCATCGCACTGAGTAGCCTTTACAAAATCAGCAGCCTGCTCAACGTCAGTCAACAATTGCTCACGAGTCATCTTGCCATCAGCACCATGACCGTCTTCTTTATCACCTTGCATGGTCTCTAGTGAGCCCAATACACCCAATTCAGCCTCAACCGTAACTCCAATAGAGTGGGAGAACTTCACCACTTCTTTGGATACGTCTACGTTGTACTCGTAGCTAGCAACACTTTTACCATCGGCCTCTAAGGAGCCATCCATCATCACACTGGTAAAGCCACTCTTAATCGCAGCCATACACACTGCTGGGCTTTGACCGTGGTCTTGGTGCATCACTACCGGAATATGCGGATAAGCCTCAACCGCAGCAGAAATCAGATGGCGCAGGAACGCCTCACCAGCATATTTACGTGCACCAGCAGAAGCTTGCATGATGACAGGGGAGTCAGCTTCATTTGCTGCTTCCATAATCGCCGTTACTTGCTCTAAGTTGTTCACGTTAAATGCTGGCAGGCCGTAACCATTTTCAGCAGCATGATCCAAGAGTTGTCTTAAAGATACTAAAGCCATGATGTTCTCTTAATAAATAGTAATGAGGTTAAAAATAAATTTGTTTTGAGTCATTTTCAATGTGAATTACTTCACGTGAATAATCTTGAGGGTATTGGTACCACCGGGCTCGCCCATCGGTTCGCCAGAAGTAAGCACAACAGTATTACCTGTTTTTACAGCGCCCGATTTTTTCAAACAAGCCTCGACCTCTTGCAAAGCAGTGTCACGATCTTTTGTGTAATCCAGGCCAATCGGTGTGACATTACGATAGGTGCTTAATGCCCGCTGTGTAGCGATCTTAGAGGTCAATGCAAAAATCGGGACGTGAATATTATGACGACTCATCCAAATGGCTGTTGAGCCAGAATCCGTTAAAGCTGCGATAGCATCGGCATTTAAATGATGAGCAGTAAACAAAGCTCCTAGGGCAATCGTTTGATCGATACGAGTAAAAGTCTGATCTAAGAAGTCGGTGTCGAGTTTCACGCGATCTGACTTTTCTGCCTCAACGCAGATCTCTGCCATTGCTTTAATAGTCTGCACGGGATACATGCCTGCAGCAGACTCAGCAGATAACATCACTGCATCAGTACCATCCAATACTGCATTAGCAACGTCGCTGACTTCAGCACGCGTTGGTACTGGCGCATTAATCATCGACTCCATCATTTGCGTAGCCGTAATCGTAAATTTGTCTGCCTCACGCGCCCAAGCAATCATGCGCTTTTGTAATGCAGGCACTGCTGCATTACCCACTTCAATGGCGAGATCGCCGCGAGCAACCATGATGCCGTCGCTCTCAGCAATAATACTTTTAAGGGCTTCAGGCTCAATCGCTTCTGCACGCTCTACCTTCGCAATCGTTCTGACTTTACCAACGCCATACTTGGCGCTAGCTGCGTCTGCCAACTGACGGGCATAGGCCATATCAGCACCATCTTTTGGAAAGCTGATCGCCAAGAAATCTACGCCCATTGAGATTGCAGCGTCTAAGTCAGCAATATCTTTTTCAGTCAGCGCAGGGGCGGTTAAGCCACCACCAGCGCGATTAATGCCTTTGTTATTGGAGAGTGGTCCACCCTGCTCAACGATGGTAAATATCTTGCCGCCCTTAACGCTCTCAACCGTAAGAACTACTAAGCCATCATTTAATAAAAGACGGTCACCCGGCTTTACATCGCCTGGCAACTCCTTGTAATCAAGACCCACTTTAGTTTGATCGCCGAGCTCACAAGCCACATCCAGGGTAAATTTTTCACCTTCTTTGAGGAGGATTTTGCTATCTGCAAATTTACCCACACGAATTTTGGGGCCCTGTAAGTCGGCCATGATGCCAACCTCTTTACCCACTTCAGCGGAGATAGTTCGCACTAAATCGTGACGCGCTTTATGGTCAGCAACGGTACCGTGAGAGAAATTCATGCGCACTACATCTACACCCGCACGAATCATGTCACGCAACACTTCGGGCTTCTCGGAAGCAGGTCCTAAGGTTGCAATGATCTTGGTTGCTCTCAACATATTTAGTCTTTCGCTCTTTCAGCAAGTACCGCAAAGGCTGGCAAGGTTTTGCCTTCTAAGAACTCTAAGAAAGCGCCGCCACCAGTAGAGATGTAATCCACTTGATTCTCAATACCGTACTTTGCAATCGCCGCCAAAGTATCGCCGCCACCAGCAATCGAGAATGCAGGTGAGTGCGCAATGGCTGCGGCCAACATCTTGGTACCGCCTCCAAATTGATCAATTTCAAATACGCCCAATGGACCATTCCAAACAATCGTGCCAGCGTGAGCGAGCATGATGGATAAACGTGCAGCAGTCTTTGGACCAATGTCCAAGATCATGTCGTCTTCTGCAACCTGATCCGCAGGTACGCGGTTTGCGCGGGCTAATGGAGACAACTCATTGGCAACCACTACGTCTTCAGGAATCGGCACATGAGCGCCACGCTTTTCCATGATCTCCATGATCTCTCTAGCTTCATCAACCAAATCAGGCTCAGCAAGAGATTTACCAATAGGCAAACCTTTGGCCAGCATGAAGGTGTTTGCAATGCCGCCGCCAACGATGAGCTCATCCACTTTCTCAGACAAGGCCTTCAAAATAGTAAGCTTGGATGAAACTTTAGATCCAGCAACAATGGCGACTAAAGGACGTTTTGGACTGGCTAGTGCACGACTTAGCGCATCTAATTCAGCAGCCATCAAAGGGCCGGCACACGCTACTGGTGCGAACTTCGCTACACCGTAGGTGGTGGCTTCAGCGCGATGCGCAGTTCCAAATGCATCGTTGACATACACATCACACAATGCAGCAATTTTTTTGGCCAGCTCGTCGCTATTTTTTTTCTCACCCACATTGAGACGACAGTTTTCCAGTAGGACCACCTCGCCTGGATTGACTTCAAAGCCGCCATTCACCCAATCGCTAATTAAAGGCACTTTACGATTCAGCAAACTGGCAATGCGATCGGCTACCGGAGCCAAACTATCTTCGGGTTTAAATTCCCCTTCGGTGGGACGACCTAAATGCGAAGTCACCATCACTGCTGCCCCAGCATCCAAACACATTTGTACAGCAGGCATCGATGCCCGAATACGCGTGTCTTCTGTAATGTTGCCTGCCTCATCTTGCGGAACGTTCAAATCGGCACGGATAAATACCCGCTTACCCTTTAATTGACCTGATTGGGCTAATTCACTTAAACGCTTAACTTTAAATAAGGATTCCGGCATGAGTTTTGGTAAAGAAGTGGTTTATGGGGAATGTTCCATTCTAAAGGCTCTTGGCCCATCCACCCCCGAGGATCGGAGCCGACAGACTGCCCTGCCTGCTCTACAATAAGGACTTAAATGCATTCTGGGCCGGAAGACCAAACACTGCCAGCCTAGTGCTCTGCTTAAACCGCTGTTACAGATACTTAATAGACACAAAAGGTAAAGAAAATGTCGATGTCCGACCGCGATGGCTTTATTTGGACTGATGGGAAGCTAATTCCTTGGCGCGAGGCCAATATTCACGTGCTAACCCATAGCCTGCACTACGGAATGGGCGTATTTGAGGGCATCCGCGCCTATAAAACCCCCCAGGGAACCGCCATTTTCCGCCTTCCAGAGCACGTAAAGCGCCTTTTTAACGGCACTAAGATCTTCCAAATGAATATGCCTTACAGCCCAGAAGAGATCACCAAGGGCATTATTGACGTAGTTAACAGCAATAAGCTCGAAGCCTGCTATATACGCCCAATTATCTTTATCGGCTCCCAAAAACTCGGAATCTCCCCCAAAGGCAACAGCATCCACACCTCGATCGCCGCCTGGGAATGGGGCGCTTATTTGGGTGAAGATGGCCTAAATAAGGGTATTCGAGTTAAAACCTCCTCATTTACACGTCATTTCGTCAATTCTTCACTCGTTCGCGCCAAGGCATCGGGCTACTACATCAACTCCATTTTGGCTAACCAAGAAGTGACTGCCAATGGATACGACGAAGCTCTGTTGCTGGATACCGAAGGTTATGTTTCTGAAGGCTCCGGTGAAAACCTCTTTATGGTTCGCAACGGGATTGTGTACACACCAGATTTAGCCTCATGTTTAGATGGCATCACACGTGACTCCGTTATCCAGATCGCCAAAGATCTTGGCTATGAAGTTCGTGAAAAACGCCTCACTCGTGATGAAGTCTATTCCGCTGATGAGGCCTTCTTCACTGGTACTGCTGCTGAAGTAACTCCTATTCGCGAATTAGATGACCGCACTATTGGTGATGGCAAGCGTGGTCCTATCACTGAAAAAATTCAAAAGACGTATTTTGATGCTGTGTACGGAAGAAATGCCCAATACAAATCTTGGCTCACTTACGTTAAGTAAAACATTAAGTAATTTCAGCAATTAGGAAACAGCACATGACTCAAGCTCAAGTGGTTATGGTGGATGGCAAAGATTTACCTTTACATTGCCCCACCAATAAAACTCCAGCATGGAACTCGCATCCACGCGTTTTTCTAGATATCACTGAGACCGGTGAAGCCAAGTGTCCATACTGTGGCACAGAGTACAAACTCATTCCCGGCACTGAGCCGCACGGTCACTAAGCCTTATCAGCACCTCTTCTTGAGGTGCTGAGTCGGGATACATCAAATGCACGGTATTCTGATCATTGCCCCAAACTGGATTGGGGACGCTGTGATGACTCAGCCATTATTAGCATCCCTCAAAAAACAATATCCAGAAGCAAACATTGACGTACTCGCCAGCACTTGGGTTGCTCCAATTTATCGCGCTTGCTCTGAAGTACATGAAGTCATCGAAGCTAAGTTTGAACACAAACAATTGCAGTGGGGCTTACGCAAAAAACTAGCAAAAGAACTAGCGATAAAAAAATATCAAGCTTGTTTTGTTTTACCCAATAGTCTTAAGTCAGCACTCATTCCTTGGCTCGCTAATATTCCTTTTCGGGTTGGCTATCGCGGTGAATTACGCTTTGGCTTAATCAACTTATCACTAGATAATCCAAGCAAGGTAAATCGCCCGCCTATGGTGGAGCACTATCTTGCATTAAGCCAACTTCTGAATGAAGAGCAATTTGCATCAACAGCAAGCAATCTCGTACCCAAGTTAAATGTATCCGCCACCGCTAATCAATCGGTACAGACCAAATTACTCAATGCCAAAGTTGATCCAGCTAACATCTACGTGATGTGCCCTGGTGCCGAGTACGGCCCAACCAAACGTTGGCCCACAAGTCACTTTGCACAATTGGCGCAAAAACTCATTGCCAGCAATCCGCATAGTCAGATCATTCTTTTGGGTAGCAAAGGCGACCATGCACTTGCCCAAGAAATTCAGCCCCAGGCAAAGCAAGATAGTCACATTCATAACTGGTGTGGAGATACTTCACTAGATGAAGCGATTGCCTTGATTGGCATGGGCAAAGCGGTTATCAGCAATGACTCCGGCTTAATGCACATTGCGGCAGCCCTCAGAACCCCTCAAGTTGCCATTTTTGGATCAAGCGACCCAGCCCATACCCCACCTTTATCAGATAAAGCTAAGGTAATTTGGCTCAACCTGCCTTGCAGTCCATGCCATAAAAGAGAATGCCCACTGGGCCACTTAAAGTGCTTAAACGACATCTTGCCAGAACAAGTATTCGCTACACTCAATACCTTACAGCCATAACCCAGGAACAGTAAGCCATGACCAAACTTGCCAGACTCTTTCACAATGCGGATGATGTTGTCGAAGCATGGCGAGATGCATTAGGTCATCGCGATATTCAAGGTGCTCTGGATATTTGGCTGGATGATGACTCTATTACCTGCGTTCTGCCAGAAGGTCATCGCCTAACAGGTCACGCAGAAATTCGTGAGGGCCTAGAGAGACTGCTCGCAAAGCAACCTTTATTCTTAGAGCCCATTGCTTGCATTAGTCATTCTGTTTTAGGTGCTGCGGTATACGACACTACTGAAGCAGTTCATCTGAGGGCTGATCAAATAGAAGCAGAATTTTTTCTGAATATCACACTCGTGCTTCTACAAGACAGTCAAGGCTGGCGCATCGCGCATTTACATGCCAGTCACTCCACCGAAGAAACTTTCGACGCTCCCTCTACGCCCCACGGCTTGCACTAAACATCATGGATGATCAAGTGCTTCGGTCACTCATGAAGTGGCCCAATGTACCTGATTGCTATGGCTGGCTTGCATTAGATCGCCGCGGCCAATGGCGCATGCGGGATGAGTTCGCACAACAAAATAATCTCCCAGGGCAAGTAATTCAACATGCTGCACTTAATGATTTCATTGAGCGTAACTATGCTTGCGATGAGAGCGGTAGATACTTTTTCCAGAATGGCCCGCAACGCGTTTTTATTACCTTAGATGCGACCCCTTGGATAGTACGAATTATTCCAAGTGACGCCGGAACGCATCTCACTAATCAATGCCATCAAACCATGGAGCCCACTGCTGCTCTAAGCGATGAGAAAGGCAATATTTATATTGTTGGCACAGTAAATCAAACGATTTATAGCAGGAATAAAAATGACAACAATCAATTTGTTAAAAGAGATAGTCAAACAGTTGCCCTGTTACACGATCACGATCTTGATCATTTTTCTGAGCTAGCCAAGCTGCGTGAAGAGGCTTGCAGCTTTGGTGGCTCCTGGACATGGCAAGACAAACAACTGCCTCTAGACCCCATTCACTCCGAAGAGCTAGCCTCTCGCTTTAACTATATAGCGCAGCCACAACCTTAGCCAGGCATCTGCTTGCCCTGCTCCTTGAGCTCATCTTGGTATTGACGCTGCATTTCTCGTAAACGGGCATCAATGCTCGAGCCCTGATAAAAATCAGCGCCACCTGCTGATCTAGCAATACGGAGTTGTTCAATTGCCGAAGGCCAAGCACCCTCTAAGGCATATTTTTCACCGAGTGCGTAATGGCGCATAGGGATATTGCCAGCTTGATCATAGGATTTAGATAGCAGGTCCCACCACACCACTTCGTTAGGCTGTGCTCTTGTGCGCGCTTTTAACCAAGTAATCGCATCATTGGTGCGGCCGAGTTTTAAATCCGCATTAATCATGGCGGCACCAGCAGCATATGACTGAGGATAGGTGCGCAAAGTCGCTTGGGCTATTTGTAATGCCTCCTCTCCCTTGCCTTTTGCTAGAGCAAGTTCAGAGGCGGTGATATCCAGCGATAGGCTCTGTCTTTGAATAGGTGACCCTGGCGCACTTGCCTTCTGAGCTAGATTGCGGGCTTGCTGCAAATCCACCTCTGCTTGGTCTATTTTTCCTTGGCGCTGCGCTATCAAGGCTAGCCCATAAAAACCCTCTAACTGTTTACCAATCGGCTGTTGTTTACTCAAACTCTCAAAGGTATTTTTTAAGTCATACATTCCACTAGATGTTCCTGCCTGCTCCATGCGCGCACGAGCCTTAATGAAATAGAACTCGACTGAGGTAGGCACATTACGCGATGCAACAGTGCGCGCCCTATCTTGCATATCTGCAATACGGTCGGTTGTTAAAGGATGGGTGCGCACATAAGCAGGTACACCTTTATCCATAATTCCGGTGGCTTTTTGCAGGCGCTGGAAAAATCCTGGCGCACCATTGACGTCGTATCCACTGGCGTCCAATATCTGAAAGCCAACCCGATCAGCCTCGCGCTCTGCATCCCTCGAATAGGAGAGCTGATTATTCACTGCCACCGCTTGACCACCCTGCATCAGGCCCGCTCCCGCTTGTGGGTTACGTGACATCGCCAGAGCACCAAGCACCATACCGGCAATCGCAATCATCATATTGGTAGTTTGCTTATCCATTTGACGCGCTAAATGGCGCTGCAAAACGTGACCTGTTTCATGACCCATTACAGAAGCAACTTCAGAATCGGATTCAGCACTCACAATTAAACCCGTATGAAAGCCAATAAATCCACCAGGTAATGCAAACGCATTAATGCTGCTGTCTTTAACAGCAAATACTTCAAAGTTATATGCGCCACTGCCCTGCTCGTTGGCACCACCAAGTTGTAACTTTTTCGCAGCCTGCAATAAGCGACGCTCCATCTGATTTAAAAAATCGTAGAGCGGCAAATCATTTGAATAGTCAGGATCTGGACGAATCTGGCGCATGATCATTTCGCCATACTTGCGCTCATCCACTCGACTTAAGGCATCGCCACCTGGATCGCCCATATCAGGCAAAACAATAGTGGGCTGACTTTGCATAGTGCTACGTGTAGGCGCATTAGCGGGACGTGCATCGGGTGACTGCATTGCCCTACCGATATTCTGAATAGCGGCTGAATTACCCTCCACTGACACATCTCCAGCAGGGGTAGCTGCATATGCAGGAAACCCAGAGCAAGCCAATCCCAACATCAGCTGAACAGCCAAAGCACGGCGCAAAAAAGAGGTTTTTGGAACTGACTTTATGTCTTGCATCTCTATATGGTAAAACTTATCCCATGAACAAACTAACTCATTTTGATGCCAGCGGGCAAGCCCATATGGTAAACGTTGGCGATAAACCGAATACCCACCGTATAGCCGTCGCTACGGGCAAGATCACCATGCTTCCCGAGACCTTCAAAATGGTAGAGGCTGGTACCCACAAAAAGGGTGATGTTTTAGGAATCGCCAGAATTGCAGGTATTCAGGCATCCAAAAGAACATCAGATCTCATTCCTCTATGCCATCCGCTGGCGCTAACTCACGTTAGCCTGGAGTTCCAAACTAATCCAAGTGAAAACAGCATTTACTGCCAAGTCAGAGCAGAAACCACAGGACCAACCGGTGTAGAAATGGAAGCGCTCACTGCAGTCCAAGTTGCTCTCCTCACAATCTACGATATGTGCAAAGCCGTAGACCGAGGCATGGTGATGGGTGATGTCAAGCTACTCGAGAAAAGTGGTGGCAAGAGTGGGGAGTGGAAGTCCGAGAAGTAAAGCTTACAAAAGAAGGTTTTATGAAATGCCAAAAATATGTTTTTACTAGCCTTTTCTTTTTAGGGCTCGTTCTACCGGGAGTCTGTTTTGGAGAATTAGGCAGCACTACAGCTTCTATATTGGCCGAGCAAAAACAATTTAATTCAGAGCTGACCTCTACACAGCAAAACGGTTATTCGCTGTATACCCAAACCCTCGCTTCTGGAACTAGCTTTCAGGAATATGTATCACCTAGTGGCATTGTTTTTGCAATCAGCTGGAGCGGTCCAACCCTCCCAAATATTCAAGCTATTTTCGGGAGCTACTATGGCAATTATTTATCTGCTGCCCAGCAATCCCGTCGTTCCATTTACAGCAGCAGTGACTCTCTTGTCATTCAGTCGACAGGGATGATGGGTGCATTTCAGGGCTTTGCTTTTCTGCCCAAGCAAGCCCCTACTGGCTTCACCGTAAACAATCTACCCCAATGAAAACCCAATATTTTTTCAAAGGGGTTTGCATCTATCTATTGGTGTTGACGCTCTTTGCCTGTGGCGGTGGAGGCGGCGGATCAAGCAGCTCAAGCACCTCGAGCAACACCCCCACTCCCGATACTCCAGTTCCTATACCTGACTATATAAGCAGCAATATCGCTCCGAACGCAATTAGTTTCAGCGTGCAAAAAAGTTCTGACAACAGCGTTAATATTCCTTATGTCAGTGTGACCATCTGTCAACCAGGTACCTCTCAATGCCAAACTGTCGGAAATATTATTCTAGATACGGGATCTAGCGGGTTAAGGGTACTGTCATCAGCGCTGGGATCTCTACAACTCAATACACAAACAAACAACAACTTACCAGTTCTAGAGTGCGCATCTTTTTTATCTGGACTTACATGGGGACCAGTCAAAACCGCTGATATCAAAATGAGTTCGGAGGTCGCAAGCGCTATACCCATTCAAGTAATCGGTGACTCCGACTATCTAAGCGCCCCAAATAGCTATTGCAATGGTTTGCCTCCATTACAGGATACGACTACCCTCAAAGCAAACGGCATTTTGGGTGTGTCCTTACTTATTTCAGATAATCAAGACTATTTCTCCTGCAGCGGCACTCAGAATGCTACCTGCACAGCCATCACTCAAACCGCTAGCTTACAAGTCAAAAATCCTGTGGCATCATTTTCTGCGAATAATAATGGTCTAGTAATGCAAACCCCTGCTGTTAGCTCTGCCGGAGCAAGCTCAGCAACCGGGACTTTGTACTTTGGCGTGGATACTCAGAGCAATAACTCCTCAAGTGGAGCAAGCATCATCCCAACCAATAGCATTGGTTTATTCACCACTACTTTTAACGGGCTTAGCTTTAGTAGAAGCTTTATTGACAGTGGAAGTAATGGGCTTTTCTTCCCAGCTGGCAGTCAAAGCACTGTCCTGAAAGCATGCAGTTTAAGCGCCGGCTTTTACTGCCCCAGCTCTACGCAAAACTATACCGCTTCAGTGCCACTCAGAAATAATGTGACCGGCACTATTAACTTCTCAGTCGCTAATGCAGATACTTTATTTGCTTCTAATAACTATGCTTACTCGAATTTGGCTGGCACCCAACAAGGTCAATTCGATTGGGGTCTGCCATTTTTCTTCGGCAAGACAGTGTTCTTTGGAATTTCCGGAAAATCCAGCGCCAATGCTGGTACAGGGCCTTACTATGGCTATAAATAAAAAACCGCTTCATGAGCGGCATTTTATTTAGTTGATTATTTACCTATTCTGCATTCTGAAGGCAATAACTGAGAAATCAAATTAGTCTCCGTAGACCTACATGACCAACCACCCGCCCAAGTTGCCCCCTCCGGCTTAGATAGATCTATAGGCTTTGGAGAATTCGCATCAGGCTCGTTAGTTGGCACTAGATGAAGTGTATTTTTTCCTTCAGGCGCCACACTGACTTGATAGTCAATCGTAATTGCGCCCGAGGGTGTGATCTCAATTAACTTGACGCTACGTGTTGCCGTAAAAGTAAAAGCCCCATTTGTTGCATCATCCATGGGCACTGTGCCGCGACTTGCAAAAGCCTCTGTCACAGCAAGCTTAGCGCTAGAGGATAAATTCATACCTTCCACAACCCTGCTTCGAGCAATGTAGTCTTGATACTGAGGAACGGCTACCGCAACCAAAATGCCAATAATGGCTACCACCACCATCACCTCAATCAAGGTAAAGCCTGTTTCTGGATCGTTTTCTGAATTTTGAATATCTTGAATGTCTTTAATCTGCATATTTTCTAGCTCCCGAGGTCAAATGCCTCATCATCCAGTCTAAGCCTTTAATCCTCAAGAAACTTAGTCGTAAAAAAAGCCAGCTTTTATCGCTGGCTTTTCTGATTCAGAAGAAGGTTGAAGAAGCTTATGCGTTAGCTTGATTCTTTTTCTTCAAATAGGTGCCTAGCAAGATCACAATAGCGACTCCAATACCCTCAAAAATCATATGAGCATCTTCCATCGCGCCTTGAATGGAATCCTTGATCGCCGGATCTTCCACCAACATACCACCAGCCAATAGACCCAATAATCCAGCGCCCAAAGTAATGATGACCGGGAAACGATCCATCACCTTTAAAAGCATGGTGCTACCAAAGATGATCAATGGAATAGACAGGCCAAGACCAATGATTAAAAGGGCTAAACGAGCTTCTTCAGGACCCTTTTGAGCAGCGGCAGCTACAGCAATAACGTTGTCCAAACTCATCACTAAGTCCGCTACCAATATTGTGCGTATCGCACCCCAAATATTGGAGTGACCATCCATCTCAGCCTCATCATCGCTATCAGCCAATAATTGCACGCCAATGTAGACCAGCAAAATAGCGCCAACGATTTTTAGATAAGGAAGGCTGAGGAGTTGTACCGCAGTGATCGTCAAAACAACACGTAAAATAATGGCTGCTGCGCTACCCCAAAAAATCGCTTTCTTTTGTTGATTTGCTGGCAGATTGCGTGATGCTAATGCAATCACTACTGCGTTATCACCTGATAACAAGATGTTGGCAACAATGATTGACAAAAGTGCAGCCCAAAATGCAGGGCCTGAAAATACTGAAAAATCCATGAGTTGTCTCCCTGCGATATTTTTATGTTTTAACTACTGATACAACAAAAAAGGATGCTGTTTAATCAGCATCCTTTTTCTCATTACCAATTACAACATTGCCTTTAGCAAAGCAGCCATTTCTGAAGGGTTCTTGGTTACCTTGAAACCACACTCTTCCATAACGGCAAGCTTAGCATCTGCAGTATCAGCACCGCCTGAGATCAAGGCACCTGCGTGACCCATACGCTTGCCTGGAGGCGCTGTTACGCCGGCAATAAAGCCAACTACTGGCTTCTTCATATTGTCTTTACACCAGCGAGCAGCTTCTGCTTCGTCTGGACCGCCGATTTCACCAATCATGATCACAGCATCTGTTTCTGGATCTTCATTGAACATTCTCATGATGTCGATGTGCTTCAGACCATTGATTGGGTCGCCACCGATACCAACTGCTGTGGACTGACCTAAGCCAATGGCTGTCAACTGACCAACTGCCTCGTAAGTCAAGGTACCGGAACGGCTAACAACGCCAATGCGACCCTTCTTATGAATATGGCCGGGCATGATGCCGATCTTCAGCTCATCTGGAGTGATGATGCCTGGGCAGTTAGGGCCAAGCAATAAAGTCTTCTTGCCACCAGCAGCTTCTTTAGCATGCATCTTGTTACGCACTTCAAGCATGTCGCGCACTGGAATGCCTTCAGTAATACAGATTACGAAGTCAAGGTCAGCTTCAACAGCTTCCCAAATCGCAGCTGCAGCACCAGGAGGCGGAACATAGATAACAGAAGTCGTTGCACCCGTTTGCTGAGCAGCCTCTTTTACAGTTCCATAAATAGGAATATTGAAAATAGACTCGCCCGCTTTTTTAGGATTTACACCAGCAACAAAACAGTTTTTGCCGTTTGCGTATTCCTGACATTTTTCAGTATGGAACTGACCGGTCTTACCAGTAATACCTTGTGTAATGACTTTGGTGTTTTTATTGATCAAAATAGACATATTGAAATTCCTGGATTATTTGTTTTTGGCAACAGCAGCAACTACCTTGGTAGCAGCTTCAGCCATTGAATCAGCGCTAATAATTGGCAAACCAGAGTCTGCAAGAATCTTCTTGCCTAGCTCTTCGTTTGTACCCTTCATACGCACAACCAAAGGCACTGTGAGGTTAACTGCTTTACATGCAGTAACAACGCCGTCAGCAATTACGTCGCAACGCATAATGCCGCCGAAGATGTTTACCAAAATTGCTTCAACGCTCTTGTTCTTCAACATGATCTTGAATGCTTCAGTCACTTTTTCTGCTGTCGCACCACCACCAACATCCAAGAAGTTTGCTGGCTCGCCACCGAACAACTTAATTGTGTCCATAGTAGCCATCGCCAAGCCTGCACCGTTCACTAAACAACCGATATTGCCATCCAATGAGATGTAAGCGAGGTCAAATTTAGAGGCTTCGATTTCAGCAGCATCTTCTTCATCGATATCGCGGTAAGCCACGATTTCTGGATGACGGAACAATGCGTTTGGATCAAAGTTGAACTTCGCGTCCAAAGCCTTGATCTTGCCGTTACCTTCAAGAATTAATGGGTTGATTTCTACCAATGAAGCATCGGTATCCCAGTAAGTCTTGTACAAATTCTTAAATACATCGCGAGCCATTGGAATAGAGGCTTCAGGAACACCGATGCCTTTAGCAACGATATCGCAATCAGCATCAGTCAAACCAACCATCGGGTCAACAAATACTTTAATAATTTTTTCTGGATGTGATTCAGCAACTTCCTCAATATCCATCCCGCCTTCGCTTGAAGCCATGATCACATTCTTCTGTGTTCCGCGGTCTGTAACGATACTGAAGTAGTACTCTTTTTTAATGTCAGCGCCATCTTCAATGAGGAGGCGATTTACTTTTTGACCTTCTGGTCCAGTTTGATGTGTCTTGAGTTGCATACCCAAAATTTCAGAAGCATATTTCTTTACTTCATCCATGCTTCTTGCCAATTTCACGCCACCACCTTTGCCGCGACCACCAGCATGAATCTGGGCCTTTACAACCCATACAGGGCCACCGAGTTTTTCAGCAGCTTTCACCGCCTCATCAACACTGAATGCAGGAATGCCGTTAGGAACTGGCACATTAAATTGGCGAAGAAGTTCTTTGCCTTGGTACTCGTGAATTTTCATAATTACTCCGAAACGGTATCTTTTTTAGCAAGCGATGAGGATTAGTTAAACCGATGTTGCCTTGCTCCCATACTTACTCTAGAAATAGCTAAATTAGCCAAATTTGAATAAATGCGAACGGCTTGACCGACTCCATTAGTCTAGCATGCTGCAATGCCGCAAATAGCCTCTGCGGATCCGTAATTGCCCTAATCCGGACTCTGTCCGCCAATCACTTTTGCCACCACTTCGGAGCCAAAACCCTTCGATGCCAAGAAGCGATACTGCCTAGCTCGCTCCTTTTGGTCCTGAGCGCGCACACCGTATTTCCTGGTCCAGAGATCAAAGGCACGCTGAAACTCGGTCTCTTTTAAGACCCCAAGGAGTGCAGCGGACTTTTTGGCGTCCACTCCAGCCCTATCGAGCTCATCAGCAATCTTCCTCATCCCGTAGCGCTCACTGCGGCGGCGAACCAGCGCCTCAGCAAAACGCTCATCAGACAACCAACCTCTTGCCTCAAAGTCGTCCAAAACCGCTTCAATCTGAGAATCTCTGGATTCAGGCGTTTGCTCAGCCTGCTCGCCGCCTAACTTGCCCCATCTCGCTTCTGATTCTGCCAACTTTGCAGCTAAGCCTTTGCGACTGTATTCTCGCTGCGACAAAAGGCGCAAAGCCCGAGCTTTGAGACTCGGGCTTTGTTTGACCTTCTGATTACTGCTTAACTCTTGCATTGAATTATTCGACTTCTTCTTCCTCGCTCAGCACATCCGTTACTACTGCTGAACCAGATTTAACGCCCAATTTCTCGCGAATTCTTGCTTCGATATCTTTGGCAATGGCTGGATTCTCTTTTAAGAACTCGCGCACATTGTCTTTACCTTGACCAATGCGATCACCGTTATAGCTATACCATGAGCCTGACTTTTCAACGAGGTCAGCTTCGACACCCATATCAATAATTTCGCCCTCTCTGGAAATACCAGCACCGTACATGATGTCAAAAATTGCCTCACGGAATGGAGGAGAAACTTTGTTCTTCACAACCTTCACGCGGGTTTCATTACCAACAACCTCATCGCCTTTTTTGATACTGCCAATACGACGGATATCTAAACGCATAGAGGCGTAGAACTTCAGCGCATTACCACCAGTAGTGGTTTCTGGAGAACCAAACATCACACCAATCTTCATGCGAATCTGGTTAATGAAGATCACAGTAGTGTTGGTGCGCTTGATAGCACCAGTCAATTTACGCAAAGCCTGGCTCATCAAACGGGCTTGCAAGCCTGGTAAGGAGTCACCCATATCGCCTTCGATCTCAGCCCTTGGAACCAAAGCAGCAACCGAGTCGATGACGATTAAATCAATAGAACCTGAGCGAACTAATGCATCTGCAATTTCTAATGCTTGTTCACCAGTGTCCGGTTGAGAGATCAACAGATTATTTACATCCACGCCAAGACGTGATGCGTACTGCACATCTAAAGCGTGCTCTGCGTCAATAAATGCGCAAGTGCCGCCAAGCTTTTGCATTTCTGCAATCGCATGTAATGTCAAAGTCGTTTTGCCAGAAGATTCTGGGCCGTAGATTTCAATCACGCGACCACGCGCAAGACCACCAACTCCAAGAGCAATATCTAATCCGAGTGAACCGCTAGACACCACCTGAATGTCTTGGCTAATCTCAGCATCGCCCAATCTCATGATTGAGCCTTTGCCAAACTGTTTCTCAATTTGTGCCAGTGCTGCAGTTAATGCTTTTTGCTTGTCTCCGCTCATTCCTTCAAATTCTGAAGAGGCTGATTGCTTTTTGTTATCCAAGGCCATTTTTTATTCCCTTTTCGCTATGTACTGGGCTTTTTCCCGAAGTTTTATCTACTGTGTAACAACTTAGGAGTTACTGTATATAAAAACAGTGGTCTTTGCAAGCGTCTTTTAAACTGAATTTACGGATTTTTGACTAGGCTGCACTTGATTGACTCGGTCCCAATAGAAAAAGAGGGGTATAGCGAAGGCCCAAACCACCCCTACCAGGATAAATCCAGTGACTTCGCTACCAGGAACCCAGGATCCGGCCCCCATGCGAATACCAGCCTCATAGGACATCGGACCAGCAATGCCACCTAAAATAGCCCCTAAAACAGGTCTGCCGCGCAACCAGGTCAAGGAGCCATTAATGGTGGTTGCCACCAAAACCCACAAGACCCACATCCAGAGAGGCGATAAATACGGTGAAGGCCAATCATTCCGAAAATCCAGGTAGCCCAGATGCATGATGAGAGTATCGGCCACCAAACCAAAAACAAAGGCTTTCAATAAAAGACTGATTTCTGTTTTGGGAGAAGGTGAACGCCAGGCGTGGAAAGCAATATAGGCTAGGGTAGCAACTACCGCCCAAAGCACGTCTTTATTGGCTGCGCCCAATACACAGGCAAACCAACCAAGCTGGAAAATAACAAAGTTCCAAAATTTAGCCATATACCTAGCAACCTAAGAAAAAGGCCACTGCCGAGGGGCAATGGCCTTTAGATTTGGTGGCGAATCAGACATTCATATTGAGCTTATAACCCATTGATTTATATGACTGTCTTAACTCACCCCTTAATTTATTACTCACAAAGTTACTCACAATCCTCAATGTCCCCCCTCTAAAACTGGGTTTTTGAGGCGTTGTTTATTTGCGATCCCATTATCACTGATTATTTTCAGCTTCAGTCTCTTTGGCTGCCCTTTTCCAGATAGCAAGGTAATCAGGAGTCATTGACGCAATAGCCTTGGCATCCATCTCGGCATCACGATCATCCATCATCTGAGCCCAGCTTCTTCCCTTAACAAATTCTTTCAACCATGCAGCCTTAGCATCTTCAAAACTCATTTTTTTAGGCATAACACCTCCCTGCTTTAAGGTTACCCCTAAAAGACATAAGTGTCGATTCAACAACGCTGTTCGGAAATGATTTCAAAACTGTCGCATAGCCATTTGGTTATATAGAACAGTTGTTCGGAAACCCAATAGAGAAATATGCTCTCAAGCATTTCATCAAGCTAGCCAATGGATGCCAAATGAGCCTTATTGAGCGAGCTCTTTTTCAACCAACCTAAGTAACTCAGCAACATCAAATTTAAGCGCACTAGACAATTTGAAAATCGTTGTTAGCGAAGGCTCTTTTTGACCTAGCTCTAAAGAACTAACAAATGTGCGCCTGAGGCCTGCTTCAAAACCTAATTGCTCTTGCGTCAGTCCTTTAGCAATTCTCAGCCTTCTTATTACAACCCCAAAAGCTGCTGAAACTTCCATCTTTTCCCCTGTTGAGGGGGAATTGTTGGTTTTTGACTCCCATAAGTCTTCCCACTATAGTAGGAATTAGATACATATCTAGAAGATATCCACTATCTAAATCGAGCACAACAAGGTTGTCAAATAGACCGCCAATAATCCCAAGAAGATTGCCTTGCTAGCTTCATTGGATTAGTGAGTGACCTCATAAACGATGTCTAAAGGGAGCAATTTTGAAAGAACGCCTCATTAAGTACTTTTTAGTTGCCATTGCACTAGCGTCTGGAATTTATTGGCTCTCCACACTCAAATCAAATAACCAACCCGTATACAAAGATCAAAAGCCTCAACTTGACACTTCACTCCCAATTTACACGCAGCAAGTTGGGGACAATCATGGCGCAATGGTTTGTCCAATGGAGCTGCTTGCTAACAAAAATTTAAGTCAAAGCCCAAAAAGACTGTTTGAAATTGCCACCTCCTTCACTAACCGCTCTGAAAAAATTAAAGAGGTAGGCTGTCAAGAATGGAAGGGAGGACTTGAGGTTCACATATCAGATCCTGATTTAGCCAGAATAAATCAGCTGCAAGCGGAAAATAAAGTTGGCTTTATATTCTTTCAGCATCGACCATTGAACCAAGGGCTTGATTTACTCATGGTTTATTCGGGGGATTTAACGAATAACCCATCAGGGAAATATGGTGACCCCTTCACCCCTCCTTTGCGACAAAGCTCAGAGAGTAAAAGTGATTACTCAAAATTCTCCATAGAAAATCAAGAGCTAATCAAAAAATGGCTCGATGGAGTTCGTCAAAATCCTGAAAATTATTGGGATGCCGATATTAGAAAAAAATTAAATAGCGCTGGAATCTGCTTTGGAATGGAGGGTCAGTCCAGAGCTCAATATGATTGGCACCAATGTACCTCCAAATCATTTAAGGATTATTAAAATGAAATGGATTGTTTGTTTTTCAGCAATGTTTTGGCTTGCACATGCTCATGGACAAGATATCGATGAGGGAAACCCCAAAGAGATCATCGAGAGAATGAATAAGATGCTTTATGTCGAACCCCCAGCAACAAGGACACCTCCTGCTGAGCAGCAGACCTCACCCTACCCTCTTAAGATGGAGACTACTGAATCACCAAAGCTGTCTACAGCAGATGATGATGCAGCAGGCCTTGAAGCATGCCATAGGCATGGGATCTATAAACTTATTGCAAATGGCATGTATGACTGTGAAAAGCTTCTCAAAGACGAACAGGAGCGAAATCTCGCACAAATCCGTGAATCGCAACGAAATCAGCAAACCCCTTCTGCAACAGTATCTTCAATCTCATCAACAAATCCAATGGATGATTCTCGGGTTCAAGGCCTGAAGTCTGGCACCATAAAGGTGAATAACTTACGAGATGCCGAAGTTAAATTTAATGCCTCAAATGGTCGATCATTAATCACAAACCCAAAAATCAAACCTGATGGGAAAAATTACAGCATTGATGGCTTTTTAGAAAAATATACAAGTACGACCTTTATCGCCACTTTTGTCCCAGCGCAAGTCATTGGCTCAATGCCTTTTAATACAAGGTTTGTTGTTTTAGTCCCGCCAGCTTTTCAGGCTAGTTATCAAAACACCGCTAGGGTAGGGGTTGGCTTAAGACTGGTAGGAAAATATGTGGGAAACAAAGATTTACCTTTGGTTACAGGGGCTTCAGTCACCGTACCCGTATTTGAGATGTTGTATTTAGATTAACACCTTAAACACTCTCCTATATTCGGCTTTTTGTTGCGTAATTTTTCAACAGCAAGCGCCAAAAGCCTACCCTACTCAGCCTTAGCTAACATCATTCGGTGAGTTATCTTCGGCATTATTCAACAAATAAGATCACCTCAATCCAATTTTGATGCTGGGCTTATGAGTAGCGCATTAATTACCAAAGAAAATTTATGCATACTAACTTTCTAGCTGCCTCTTGATTGTTTTGCATAATCACCAGCCTCAGGAGCGTCACTATATCTACTTACCCACTCATCAACTGTTTGATTCTCTACTTCTTTATTTATAAGCTGATTTGATTTAATGTGATTTGAATTAATTTGAATTAAAGAACCTTTAGCTTGACCTTCAGGTATACCTTTAGGATCAGCTAACTCTCTCTGTCTTTGCTTTTCCTTCTTTCGCTCTGCTCCCAGCTTCCCTCCTTTACTTTTTCCCTCACGACTACTCAAATACTTTTGCCGCTGCTCCTCTAATTCATTTGAAATTATCTGAGAGCCTTGCTTATCAAGTGAAAAGGTTTGCAAATCGGTAAAGGATCTTGATACCTCCTCAACAGATAATCCAAGAAACTTTGCCATTTCACCCAAGTCAGATGGCACGCCCCCATTAACCCAACACTCCATCATCAGAGTTATCCAAAGCCCCCTTTGCTCTAAAGTCATTAGCCTGAATGGCTTACTCGCCATGGTATTGGCCGCATATAACGGGAAGTATGGGACGTCCTTCATAGTTCTTTAGACTTATAGTTCAGCGGATTAGCAAAAAAACGATGAAGCTCTTGATTGGAGTACATGGTTAATCGACTACCCATGCGCATGCCTTTTGGGGCTTTACCAGCCTTAGAAAGCTGACGAAATTTCTCCCTTGAAAGAGGAAGGAACTTTTGGAATTGTGAAAATCTACTCATGCCAGATAAAGGCAAAACTTCTGGCTCTATCGTTAATTGCTTGCTTCTCATATTGCCCTCATTGGTAGTTGGTTGCCTGAAGTGGCTACCATTGGGAGCAATTCTTTATCGACTTTGAATCAATGTCATCTCATTAAAATTACATTACCGCTAAACAGTTACAAATAGTTTTATTTGCAATCCTTTTTCAGCATCTTTAATATTTGATATTCCGCCCTTAACTCACTAATTCTTGTTTTAAACGAACTAAGCCCCATCTCAAAATCAGCAATTTCGTTTTCACATTTCCTATGTAATTCTTTACTTGAATCATTTGGATTAGATTTCAATATATTCAAGACGTGCTTTGTAAGTTGAGCCTTTGCACCCAGTGAGCGACCACTCGTAAAACTATCTTGTTTTTGCGCCTTGTCTAAAAGCATGTTCTCAAGCATCTCGTAAACTTGAGACCTACTGTCATTGGGGTTGCTTTTCAACATTTTGTAATTTCGCCTAAAGCCAGCATCAATCTTGATCTTGCCAATAGGGATCACATTTTTAGCTTTTTGTGCCTTTGCCATCATGCGCTCTTGATATTCACAATTTCAGCACCGCCCTTAATGCCATCTAGATAGTCCGCCCAAGCCTGAAGCATTTTGGCTCTGGGCTCCAAATATTCGGCATAGTTATAGGCACTTGAAACTTTGTCCTTTTCGCTATGGGCTAGCTGTAATTCAATGTGGGCATGAGGGAATCCCTGCTCATGCAAGCTAGTTGATGCAATACCTCTAAAGCCATGCGCAGTCATCTTGGAGTGATAACCAAGACGATAAAGCGCATAAACTAAAGTGTTTTCACTCATCGGTTTCTTGGGGCTTCTAGCATTGGGGAATACCAAGCCTCTCCCACCAGTTATATCGTGAAGTCTTTTAAAAATTACCAAGGCTTGGGTGGATAACTTCACTATATGAGGATTACGCATCTTCATGCGCTCAGCCGGAATTTGCCATACCCCCTTCTCAAGGTCTATCTCATCCCATCTTGCGCACCTTAATTCCACAGTTCTAACAAAGGTATAGGCAAGCAACTGCAAACCTAGGCGAGTGAGTTCAGTCCCAGCATATTCATCACCATACTTATCAATTTCTCTGAGTAAGATGGGCAACTCTTTGACGGTTACTCGCTTGTAATTCTTCTCAACATGGGGCTTAAAGGCTAACTTGGCGTCAATATTTTTGGCTGGATTAATGTCCATCAAATCCTCATGTACCGCATAACCAAAAACTTGTGAGCAAGTGTTTAAGACTCTTCGTGTCATAGAGGTTGCATCCCTATCCTCCATCTTTTGAATAATCTGCTTCAAAGCCTTGGGGGTAATTTCGGAAATGGGTACATTTTTTACATGGGGGAAGATATTGAGTTCTAGCCTTCTCCAAACCCTCTCAGCATGCTCTGAGGTCTTGTCGACCTTCCATCTTGCATGCCACACTCCAGCCACACCTTCAAAGGTATTGGCTTGAGCATCCAACACCTCCCTATCTGCTTGTTTACGGAAAACGGACGGGTCTTTGCCTGACTGGAGGATTCTTTTAAGTTCATCCCTATGTTCTCTAGCCTGTTTAAGGGTGACTTCAGGGTAGCCCCTCAAAGAAAGCATCTTTGCCTTGCCAGCAAACCGATAGCGATACCGCCATGACATCGTGCCATTGGGTAAAACAAGCAAGGAGAGCCCATCACCATCGTTCTGAGCATATTGCTTGGCCTTACCCTTTAGCGACTTAATTAACGAGTCTGTAAGCAGTTTTGAAGCCATTTAAAGCCTTTTTGTGAGTAACTTTGATGAGTAGAGAGAGGTTTACTCACATTTCTACTCACACTCATTTGATATTACTCACATTTCCTAGGGTTGGCTACAGAAAGCAAAAAACCCCTACAGGGCTTATTCTGTAAGGGCTTTTTGGTAGATGCTAGGCATCCGTAAAACTGAATATGGTGGCGAATCAGGGATTTGAACCCCGGACCTGCGGATTATGATTCCGTCGCTCTAACCAGCTGAGCTAATTCGCCGAACTGGTTATTATAAATGATTGCAGTGGTGCTGTGCAAATGTGCAAGTCTGTGAAAACTCTGTCTATTTAAGCTGTCCGTAGGTTCCTTTACGGTGCTGAATCCTGTTTGACGGCGTCTAAATCTGTGAAATCGTAGAAATTTAATAATCCCCAGTATTTAACTCCCACCAATCGTGAGCTGGGAAAAATATACGAATTACCTTCATTGCTTCATCTTGACGCCTTTGGGCATCCGCATATTCCTCTATATAGCCCTCCAAATCTTCTTTGGTATAGCCATCCTCATCATCTTCAACATAGTAGAGACCATCAGATTTAGCACCTTCATCCAATGCAATTTCTAGCATTTCAGGATTGTGGGGCAAGTGATCCCAATCAAACATCGCTTCGCTTAATGTTGCTAAAGCCTGTGCAAAATCTCTCACAGCCTCATAACAATCATGCTCCATAAACCTGTCGAGATATTTGCTATCACGCCCGCTACCCGTAAGCCCAAAGAAGTCTATTAATGGCTCATACATAGGGTCATACGCAAATATGCGATTTTTTCTACCAAATCCTACGCACAGCATCTGTTTTGTATACAGGTTAAGAATAATAAAATCGGGCTTATGAAGGCCATCAAAATGCTTAACAAGCGAAGGGCATATAGCCAATAACTTATCAATTAAATCTCTTTTATATTCGTCTAAAAATATAAACAGAAGGTGATTCTTGGGTTTTACGTTTTCACTTAGATCTGCCTCAAGCTCTTCAATGTATTCCATGCCGTTTTTGTCAAATGGCGCCTCAGGATCTTCGTCATAGGTTGGCTGACGATCAAAAAATTCCTGCGAATACACATCAGTTAAGTTACCCTCTTTTTTAAGAAGGTCAAGAAATGCCATGGCTTGGGGCGTGCCTTTAGTAATCTTCAAAATACACCTCGACTGTTGTTGAATGAATTACTAGTTTTTTACTTGACTAAGTTGCTGTTGTCCAGCTTTTATCTTCTGCCTAGCTCGCTCAGCACGAACGGCCTCTTGAGCACGCTTAACTTGTGCTTGCATAGCCTTGATCCGCTGTTGCTCTGGCGTTGGGGTTGTGACTTCTGTGATCTTCATTAGCCATGTCCAATCTGCGTTGGAATGCTGATCACATTGTTGGCGCCAAATTGGGCTTGAAGTATTTTGGTGGCGAAGTTGGTGTTTTCAGCAAATACGATAGTGGTTACAACCAAGCCGCTTGCTCTTACGGTTGCGCGAAATTGTTTCATATAGATATTTATGGGTGTCGTGATTAACACGACACCTACGGGCCTTACTTCTTAAACCCCAACTTTAATGCTCCACTAGCCAATTCAATTTGACTATCTAGTTCGCCTTGTTCCACGGCCGATTTGATGGTTTCCAATGCTTTAACTAAGTTTTGTGCGCTATCTACTTCAACGCTGTGCTTGCCTTTAGCAAGCTCAATCACTTTAGTGCCGTATTTGACTGACACGCAGACTTTGCCAGCTTCATTCTTAAACCACCACTCGCGAATACGCTTGGGAATTTCTACTTGGCGACGCAAACCAGTTTCTTTATCTTTAACGCTTTTGAACTTAGTCACAACAAATGGCGTGCCGTCTATATGACTTTTGGCTAGCTGGATTTGCTCCCACAACTTGCTAGAAAGTTTGTTACTACGAAATACGATTGCAGGGATATGGGTAGGTTTTTTAGCTGTTGTTAGCTTGAGTGATTCCAATGCGCTCATTTAATTCTCCTTGTTTGTTAATGGGCACATTTAATTTATTACCTGAATTGGGATTTGGTCGACCTCAATTTTTCCAAAACCACCAAATATCGCCACTATTTTTGTTTGTTTTCCTTTAGCAAAGCTAAATAAATGTGAGTGGCGAAGTGAGTTGCGAATGAGTGGCTATAGAAATAAGTTGCGAATGAGTTACTACTTGGGACAAATGAGTAACTCTGACTCGTAACTACGCAACCCGAAGCAAGCAACCTCTCTTTTGAGATCTGCAACTTCTACGCAACTAACTGCGCCACTCACTGCAACCAATAAGGAGAAATCAATATGCAGAAAGAAATCGCAGTTCGTTTGTTTCAAAATGCCAAATACGGCACAACCTACGCTAAAGGTGTTCGCCATCAAGCTCTATTTAATGCCACCGCAGACATTAAGAATCCTAAAGTCAAATATGTCTTGGATTTTTATACTTATGAGCATTGGGAATTTCTGGCCAAAGAAAATCAACTAGAGATAGTCAATCAAGTTCGTAACGAAGTAGATAAGGACACGCTGGTTAGCTGGATAGTGCGTTATGACTTGGCAACAAAGACTAAAACATCCGTCTATGGCTTTGGCACTTTAAATATGAAATCTAATGAATTAATACTATGTGTATTAGATGGTGAGGCAAAAGTGGAGGATAGCTGGAAACTCACGGCTAAACCTTGTAGAGCTATTGCTGGAAAGAATGTTGCTGAACTCCTAGCAACTAATAGTGAACTAGCCAGCTGGTGATTGAGAAAAAACCACTGTCGTGTTTGGCACGACAGTGGTGATGGGAAATACAACAGCTTATTTGGGCAATATTCCACCCAACTTCACGCCTGCAATCATCACATCACTAGCAAAAGTTCTCAAAGAGCCTTTTGCTTTATGTGCAATCGCTGTAATAGCCGCTACAGGCAATGCGGTGGAAACAAGAGACATCTTCTGCAGTATGCTTTGTCCTATTGAAACATAGGCATTAGCATCTGCCGACTGGTTCATTTCAATCAAAAAGCTACGATTGATAATGCCATCGTCAATACGGTCAAGATAATTGGTTGTAAAGATGAACTGACAACGCTTCAAGTCCATGACTGATTTAAGTGACTGCTGTGCAGATACAGTGAGCTTATCCACCTCATCAAACAAGAAGTAGTCAGTTTGACCATAGTGGTGAAAAGGATTTCGGCTATTGC